>CAJKGV010000005.1:0-25740 GCA_905199455.1 Collinsella aerofaciens
CCTTGCGGGCGATCTTGTCGATCTCGTCCACGTAGATAATGCCAACCTGAGCGCGCTCAATGTCGCCATCGGCGGCATTGATGAGCTTGAGCAGGATGTTCTCCACGTCCTCGCCCACATAGCCGGCCTCGGTGAGCGCGGTGGCATCGGCGATGGCAAACGGCACCTCGAGGATGCGCGCGAGCGTCTGGGCCAACAGGGTCTTGCCGGTACCGGTGGGACCGAGCAGCAGGATGTTGGACTTGGCGAGCTCGACCTCGTCCATATCGTCATCGAACTGCGAGCCCATGTCGTCATCAAAGGCAGACACCGCAGCGCCGCCCTCAATCACGCGGCGATAGTGGTTGTACACGGCCACCGACATGGCGCGCTTGGCGTCCTCCTGACCCATAACATAGGCCGAAAGCTCGTCATAGATCTCGTGCGGCGTCGGCACGTGCGTGATGACCTGGCGATCGTCCTCGAGCTCAAAACCCTCGGTCTCGGGGTCCGCGGCGGGTTGGGATGCAGCCTGGCCGTGGTCGTTGAGGAAGCCCGGCAGCTTGCCGTTGCGGGCTGCGTCCATAAAGTCCGAAGCCAGCGACTCCTCCAAAATCTCAGAGCAGGCGGCAACGCACTCGTCGCAGATAAAGATGTTGGTCGGACCCTTTACAAGGCGGCGAACCTGCCCCTGCTCTTTTCCGCAAAAGGAGCAGCGGATGGGGTTGCCGTTCTCGTCGAAGTTGTCCTGCATGTTACCGGCCATCCTAGGCGTCCTTCGCGGCGAGGTCGCGCGAGGTGACGATACGGTCGATCAGACCGTAGTCGAGGGCCTCGGCAGCGGTCAGGTAGTTGTCGCGCTCGGTATCGGCCTGGACCTTCTCGATGGGCTGGCCCGAGGCGTCGGACAGGATCTGGTTGAGCTCGCGGCGGGTCTTCTTGATCTCCTCGGCCACGATCTCGATCTCGGTCTGCTGGCCCTGGGCACCGCCGCTGGGCTGGTGAATCATGACCTTGGAGTGTGGCAGGCAGAAGCGCTTGCCCTTAGCGCCGGC
Source organism: Collinsella aerofaciens (assembly GCA_905199455.1). GTDB lineage: Bacteria > Actinomycetota > Coriobacteriia > Coriobacteriales > Coriobacteriaceae > Collinsella > Collinsella aerofaciens_AW. The sequence continues at coordinate 1,035 of CAJKGV010000005.1, forward strand.
CGAAAGCAGCACGGCGGCCATGGACGCGGCCATACCGACGCAGATGGTGGAGACCTGCGGCTTGATGAAGTTCATGGTGTCAAGAATCGCCAGGCCGGAGTAGACCTCGCCACCGGGCGAATTGATGTAGAGCGAGATATCCTTCTCGGCATCCTGGCTCTCAAGATGCAGCAGCTGGGCAACGACCAGGTTGGCGCTGACGGAGTTGATCTCCTCGCCCAAGAAGATGATGCGGTCGTTGAGCAGGCGCGAATAGATATCGTAGCTGCGCTCGCCGCGCGGCGTCTGCTCGATAACGTATGGCACGAGGGCGGAATCGAACTTAGCGATCATACGCATCTCCATTTCTCTCTTGCGGACCAAATTGGTTCTAGATAAACGTACGGTGCCCGCATGCTATGCATTGGCTGGCACCGTACGAAGCAACCGGATAACCGGTGTATAACTTTACCCCATCACGGGCGCTTGCATGCGCTCGCGGGCAAGGTGGCGAGAATTACTCGGCGTCCTTGGCGGTCTCGTCGACCTCGGTCACCTTGGCGTTCTCGACCAGGTGGTCGACGGCCTTGGAGCGACGGATGGACTCGCGGACGGCAGGCATGCGGCCATCGGCGATGAACTCGGCCTTGGAAGCCTCGACGTCCTTGACGCCGGCCTTCTCGAACTCGGCGTTGATGTCGTCCTCGGTGACCTCAATCTTGAGCTCGCGGGCGAGGGCGTCCAGAGCCAGGGACTCACGGGCAACGTCGTTGGCCTGCTTGTGCAGGTCGCCGATGAACTGCTCCATGGTCAGACCGGAAGCGGGCAGCCAGGTGTCGAGGGTCATGCCGCGGGCAGCAAGGTTGGACAGGAAGTTCTGGCCAAGCTCCTCAAAGACGGACTGCTCGTAGTCGGCGTCCATCTCGTCGAGCTGCAGACGCTCGGCGAGGGCGGCGACGCAACGGTTCTCCTTCTCGGCCGGGAGGCGGGAAGCCTTGTCCTGCTCGATCTCGATCTTGATGGCGTCGCGCATGGCGTCGATGCTGTCAAAGCCAAAGTCGGACTTGACGAGCTCGTCGGTGAGCTCGGGGGTGTTGCGGACCTTGATGCCCTTGACGGTGACCTCGACGGTGTGGGTCTCGGCCTCCTCGCCCTCCTCGACCTCGTCGGTCCAGGTGACGGACTTGACGTCGTCAACGTTGGCGCCGATCAGGGCCTCGTTGAACTCAGCGGGGTTGCTGTCGCTACCGGCGATGAGCATGCGGCCCTCGGCGGCGAAGTTGTCGGCATTCTCGACGGCCTTGAGGTCGACGGTCACATAGTCGTCAGCCTCGACGGCGCGACCCTCGACGTCCTCGAAGGTGGCACGGTAGTTGAGGAGCATCTCGACCTGGTTGTTAATCTCGGACTCGGTGACCTCCGCAGGGGGCATCTCGATCTCGACGGCGTCGAAGGAGGAGAGCTCAGCGGCGGGACGCAGGGAGAACTCGACGGTGTAGGTGTAGTCCTCGTGATCCTTGGCGAGGTCGAGGTCCTTGTGGTCACCGTTCTTGGTGGGGACGATGTCCAGCTCGTTGAGGACGGCGGGCTCGTTGGCGGCGATCAGGTCGTTGGTGGCCTGGGCGAGGGTAGCCTCGGCGCCAAGTGCGGAGTCGATGACCGGACGGGGAGCCTTACCGGCACGGAAGCCCGGGAAGCGGTACTTCTTGGCGGTGTCCTTGTAGGCCTTCTTGATCGCGGCGTCGACGTCGGCGGCCGGGATGGTGACCGTAGCGGTGAGCTTGGCGTCCTTGACGTCAGAAGCGGTGATGTTCAACACGTTCCTCCTCATACTGCCCAGCTTATCTGAGGTGCTGGTACCTTTATGCAACAAAGAGTCGCGACGGCCGAAGCCGACGCAGATGCGTTGGTGCGGGCGAAAGGACTCGAACCTTCACGGGAATCCCACCAGAACCTAAATCTGGCGCGTCTACCAATTCCGCCACGCCCGCATGAGCGCACAGACTAGGAATGATAGCAGATACGAACGGCAAGCGCACGCACACCTTTTACAGGCTCACGACCTCACCACGAGTGCGATAGGCGGGACGAGTTGCCCCGCCCCGCCAATTACGACTTGTTCGCTGACCAGCTACTCCCCCAGCAGGGCCTTCTCGGGCGTGATGGGCAGCGAGCGAACCTGGTGGCCGGTGGCGTGCGCCACGGCTGAGGCAACGGCAGCGAGCGGCGTGTTGATGACGACCTCGCCGATCGACTTGGCGCCAAACGGGCCCGTCGGCTCGTAGCTCGGCTCAAAGGCCACACGAATGCTGCCGATATCCAGGCGCGTGGGCAGCTTGTAGCTCATGAAGTTGTCGGTGCGCAGGCGACCGCGGTCGTCGTGCTCCACGATCTCGTAGAGAGCGTGACCGATACCCTGGGCAATGCCGCCCTCGGCCTGGACGCGCGCGAGCGCCTCGTTGATCACGGTGCCGCAGTCCACAGCCGCCGCATAGTCCACCACAGTCACCTTGCCGGTGGCCTTGTCGACCTCGACCTCGGCAATGCCGGCCATAAACGGCGGAGGCGAAACGGGCAGGCAGGCAGAGGCATGCGAGGTGAGCGCGTCGCCGCCCGCGATGTTCTTGACGCACAGGTTGGCAAAGTCGCGCAGCGTGAGGTAGCGGTTCTGCTCGCGTGCGGCACGCTCGTCGGACAGGCGCACGTACTGACCATCAAAGACCACATCGGCGGCGTCCACATCCCACATCTGGGCGGCCTTGGCGCAGATCTTCTCGCGCAGCTCCGTCGCGGCATTCTTGGCTGCCAGACCCGTCACGTACGTGCCCGAGCTCGCGTACGAGCCGGCGTCAAACGGCGACACGTCGGTGTCCACGCCGCGTACCACGATCAGCGAGCTCTCAACGCCCAGCTCCTCGGCGGCAATCTGCGCCAGGATCGTGTCGACGCCCATGCCGTTATCGGTGGCGCCGGTGCCGATGGTAATGAAGCCGTCCTCTTCCAGACGCATGTCGATGCCGGCGATGTCCACGTTGGAGATGCCAGAGCCCTGCATGGTGAGTGCGCAGCCCAGGGCGCGCACGCGGTCGCCCAGGTCCACAGCCAGCGGCTTGTCACGCCAACCGATCATGTCCATCGCGCGCAGCAGGCAGCGATCGAGCGCGCAGGCGTTGAGCTTCTCGTTGTAGTACTGCGGCATGATCTCGCCCTCGCGCACGATGTTCTTAAGGCGCAGGTCGGCGGGGTCCATGTGCAGCATGTCGGCGAGCTCGTTGACGGCGCTCTCCACGGCAAACTGGCCCTGGGTGGCACCGTAGCCACGATACGCGCCGCCGCGGTTGGTATTGGTGTAGACGGCGTCCCAGCTAAAGCGGCTCGCCTTCACATGGTTGTAGATGGGCAGGCTCTTGTGGCCCGAAAGGCCGATCGTCGTGGTGGCGTGCTCGCCGTACGCTCCGGCGTTGGACAGCGTGTGCAGGTCGATGGCCGTGATGGTGCCGTCGTTCATGGCGCCCAACTTGACGGTCATCTGCATCTGGTGGCGCGAGTTGCCCGCGGTGATGGTCTCCTCGCGGGTGTAGCAGCAGTAGCTCGGACGGCCAGTCTGCTGGGTAACGAACGCCACGAAGATCTCGCAGCAGCCCGTCTGCTTGGAGCCAAAGCCGCCGCCGATGCGCGGCTTAATGACCTGCACCTGCGACTGCGGAATGTCGAGCGACTGCGCGACCATGCGGCGCACGTGGAAGGGCACCTGCGTAGAGGTGGTCACCGAGATACGCCCGAACGCGTCGGTCGTCGCGAAGGCGCGGAAGGTTTCCATGGGCGCGGTCTGCGTGGCCTGGCTGGTGTAGGTGCGGGTGAAGACGATGTCGCTCTGGGCGAAGGCCTCGTCCAAATCGCCAAAGTCGCTGGTACCGCTGCACACCAGGTTGCGCGAGACATCCCCGCCCTGCGGGAACATAAAGGTCACGTCGCCCTCGGGGTGGACCACGATATCGGTATCGAGTGCCTGGGTAAAGTCGAGCAGGGGCTCGAGCACCTCGTAGTCGACCTTGATGAGCTTGAGCGCCTTGTCGGCGGCCTCCTCGGTCTCGGCGGCGACAATCGCCACCTCCTCGTTTTGATAGCGCACGAGGTTCTCGAGGATCAGGCGGTCGTAGGGACTCGGCTGCGGATAGCTCTGGCCGGCGATGGTAAAGCGGCGCTTGGGCACGTCCTCGTAGGTGTAGACGCCCACGACGCCCGGCACCTTCAACGCGCGAGACGTATCGATGGAGCGGATCTTGGCGCGGGCATAGGGGCTGCGCTTGAGTTTGACGATCAGGGCCCCGGCGGGCACCAGGTCGCCCGTGTAGACCGGACGGCCCTCGAGCAGGGCCTTCGAGTCCTTCTTGGGCTGCTTGTGGGTGATCTGCTTGTAGGAGACGCCGTCGCAGCTGGTGTCGTTGACCGGCAGCTCGGGCATCTCAAAGCCCACCTGCACGCCGGACTCGTTGAGAAAGCGCACGATGGCGCGCAGCTGGCTCTCGTAGCCGCTGCAGCGGCAAAGATTGCCGGCGAGCTGGCGCGAGAGCTCCTCGCGCGTGGCGACGAGCGTCGGGTCCTCCTTGGCGGCGCGGGCGAGCGCCAGCACGTTCATGATGAGGCCGGGGGCGCAAAAACCGCACTGCTCGGCGCCTTCGGCAGCCATCGCGCGGGCGAGCGCCTCGGACTCGGCCTTGAGGCCCTCGAGCGTGGTGACGGAGCGGCCCTCGACGCGCGCGGCGGGAACCGAGCAGCTCAGCACCGGGTCGCCGTCGAGCCACACCGTGCACAGGCCGCAGTTGGTGGTTTCGCAGGCGCAGCGTACCGACGCGCAGCCCTGCTCGCGCAGCAGCGCAAAGAGCATGGTGTCGGGGGCAATCTGAACCTTGACCTTGCGACCGTTGAGCGTAAAAGAAAGATCGATGAGTTTGGCAGCCATTAGCGCACCTCGCTAGAATCGACGCCGGGCACGCGGCGGCAGGAATACTCGTCCGTGGCGTGCTTGGGAATCTGCACGCCCTCGAGCTCGCGGGCAAGCGCGGCCGAAAGCTCAATGCCGGCGGCGCGGCGCACGGCCTGAATCGCCAGCGGGGCCGAGATGCGGCGGCGGTAGTCGGCCGAGCCCCACAGGTTGGTGCCGTAGCTCAGGGTACGCACGGATGCGGCAAGGGCGCACAGCTCGTCCTCGGAAGGCTGCTCGTTCACCAGGCCGCATGCCTCGCCCCGCAGCAGGGTCGCGCGCAGCGGGCGGGCACCCACGGTGACGTGCCAGGAGCCGTCCCACCAGGCGGCGGTGACGTTCAGCGAGGGGAAGTCGGTCGCGGCCTTGCGCACGGCCTCGTAGCTTGCGCGGTAGTCGTGTTTAACGACCACAACATGCTCGATCACGTCGCGCACGTAGCCCATGTTCACAAACTCGGCGAGCGGCACGCGGCCGGCACCTGTCAGCTTAACGTATGAATCGAGTGCCAAAAAAGCCGAAAGCACGTCCGAGAAGCCAAAGCGGCCGTAGATGCTGCCGCCCACCGTGGCGGTATTGCGCAGCTGCACGCCCACGATATCGTGGACGGCAAACTCAAAGACATTGTTGACGAGCGCGTTGAGCTCGGCATGGCGCTCGAGCTGGCGTAGGGTGCACATGGCACCGATGCGAAACTCGGTCTCGGTCTCCTCGATCTGATCGAGTCCGCAGGCCGAAAGGTCAATCGCCGTCGCCACGCGACGCGAACCCAGGCGCATCCAGATGCCGCCGCCCACAATCTTGTTGTTGCGGTTCTTCTGTAAGAGCTCATAGGCTTCGGCCGCGTTTCCAACACGGACGTAGGTACCGAACTTGAGCACGTTCTCCCCCATCTCTTTACTTGTCCAGTACCCCTAAGTGTACCAAACGAGGGTGCACGGCCCTCACCACCATAGAAAAAGGCTCCCAGCACAAATGCTGGGAGCCTCATCAGGTGCTATGTCGAGCTGGGCTTAGCAGACGCCCTGGGCGAGCATGGCGTCGGCGACCTTCAGGAAGCCGGCGATGTTGGCGCCCATGACAAAGTTGCCCTCCTGGCCATACTCCTTGGCGGTGTCGTCCACATTGTGGAACATGCCGCGCATGAGCTGCTCGAGCTTGCCGTCGACCTCCTCAAAGGTCCAGGACAGGTGCTCGGCGTTCTGGCTCATCTCCAGGCCGGACACGAGCACGCCGCCGGCGTTGGCAGCCTTGCCGGGCATAAAGGCGACGCCGTTCTCCTGGAAGTAGTTCGTGGCCTCGATGGTCGTGGGCATGTTTGCGCCCTCGCCGACCACCTTGCAGCCGTTGGCGACGAGCGCCTGGGCGTCCTCGAGCAGCAGCGTGTTCTCGCGAGCGCAGGGCAGCGCGATGTCGCAGGGCAGCTGCCAAACGCCGCGGCCGTCGCCCTCGTGCCACACGGCACCGGGCTTCTCGTCAACGTACATGGCGAGCGTGACGCCCTTGTCGTGGCCAGAGCGCTTCTGGTTGTAGACGTGCTCGAGCACGGAGTAGTCGATGCCGTCGGGATCCTCGACCCAGCCGTGGGTATCGGAGCAGGCCAGCACCTTGCCGCCGAGCTGGGAAACCTTCTGGACGGCGTAGATGGCAACGTTACCGGAGCCGTGAACGACGACGTTCTTGCCCTCGAAGGAGTCGCCGCGGCTCTTGAGGTACTCGTCCACAAAGTAGACCAGGCCGTAGCCAGTGGCCTCGGTGCGGGCGAGCGAGCCGCCAAAGGAGAGGCCCTTGCCGGTGAGGACGCCGGTCCACTCGTTGGTCAGGCGCTTGTACTGACCGAACATGTAGGCAACCTCGCGGCCGCCAACGCCCAGGTCGCCGGCGGGAACGTCGGTGTTGGGGCCGATGTGACGATAGAGCTCGGTCATGAAGGACTGGCAGAAGTGCATGATCTCGTTGTTGGACTTGCCCTTGGGGTCAAAGTCGGAACCGCCCTTGCCGCCGCCCATGGGAAGGGTGGTCAGGCTGTTCTTGAGGATCTGCTCCAGGCCCAGGAACTTGAGCATGCCCAGGGTGACCGTCGGGTTAAAGCGCAGGCCGCCCTTGTAGGGTCCAATGGCAGAGTTGAACTCGACGCGGTAACCGCGGTTGACCTGGACCTTGCCCTGGTCGTCGACCCAGGGAACACGGAACATGACGATGCGCTCGGGCTCGACAAGGCGCTCCAGTAGGGCGGCCTCCTCGTACTCGGGGTGGGCGTCGAGCGCCGGCTGGATGGTGCCGAGGATCTCGGTCGCGGCCTGGATGAACTCAGGCTGCTCGGGATAGCGGGCCTTGAGCTCGTCGAGAACTTTCTGCGTGTAGCTCATGCTTCCTCCAATTGATGGAAAAGAAAGGTGTCGTTCGCGGCGCCCCATGCGCCGTGAGCTTTATCGAGTATGGATAATATCGCACTGTTGCTACAAAGTTACGAATAAGGCAACGAGCGGATGTTTCATTTTGATTACGATGCAGGTAGATAGCTTTTTGACCGCCTGACGAGCAAATCGCGTGTTTCGAAGCTGTTTCCCGCACGTTTCGAAACCACCACAAAGGTGCCTGTCCCCAATGTGGTGGTTTTGGCGAGATGCGTTGGCGGGAACGTATGTGAATCGAACACATCCAAGACGTTTTGCACGCCTCACAACGGTTTTGAGGACCGCGGGGCCCACCGGAGCCCATCCGCTCCCAAACGTGGCGGTATTTTACCAAACTAGCAGGGCGTCGTGGCGAACAGCGATACGGCAGCCCCTAACGAAGCGATCTTAGGCCGCCGGCTCCTTTGTCGAGCGTCGTAAAACGCACCGCATCCAGGTGCTCCAAGATGCTAATGGCTCGCTTGCGCGACACGCCCAGGGCCTCGCGCAGCACACTCGTGGTGACAGCGCCGCCGGCAGCCTCGATAGCCGCCGCAACGACCTCGCGCGCCTGAGCCTCGGCGGCGGCGGACAAGGCAACGTCGCGCTCGACCTTAACGATCGAGCGGTTGAGCGAAAGCTCGCGCAGGGCACGCGTCATGGTGTCGCGATCGAGTTGCAACTGCTGCCCCACCTCGGGAAGCGTCGGTGCATCGAGGCCCGCCTCGTCCAGCAGGGCCGCGATGCGCCGGCCTGCCTCGCGCACCACACGTATCGCCGCAGCGGCGGAATGTGGGTCGTAGACCTCAGACCCCTCCTGGGCGCAGATGCCGCGCGCACAGCCCTCGAGGATGAGCGCAGACGCGACGTCTTCGCCCGCTTTCGGCCAGGCGACATGCGCAACCTCGCCCGGGGTGAAGCCCGTTTGCTTGGGCGCGGCCTTATGCATGGCGACAAGCGTGTCGGCGAGGGCGGCAAGGGCGGCATCGAGCACAGCGGGGGCGGCATAGAGCTCCTCGGTCGAGCGCTCCGGATGGAGGGCGACCGCATCGCCCGACGCCACCGCGGCGTGCAGGAGCCTCGCGACTTCGACACCGGAAAGGTCGAGCGCACGGGCGGCAACGGCCGCCGGCACGGGCAGGCGCTGCAGCCCCAGCCATGCGGCAATGGCGGCGGCGCGGTCGCCGGCATCCAGAGCCCTGAGCAGCGAGACCTCTTCCGCGGAGAGGTCGCGCGAGCGGCGGCACCGCGAAAGAAGAACGCAACCGCCGCCGATAAGTACCACCGGGGAGAACGCAAGCACGATGAGACCGTCGCCCGAGCGCACGGGAAGGCGCTCCTTCAGGCGGATTTGCACGGTACGCGTCTCGCCCGGGGCAATCGGCCCCGCGCCCTCCATGAGCATGATACGGCCGAGGACCTCTGCCGTGCCCACCATCACGTGGACGCGCGTGCCGGACTCGAAGGGCACGGGCTTGGCGCCCTCGCGCCCCAGATAGGTGAAGCGCGCGATAAGCCTGAGCGTCGAGCCCTCGGCACCAGACCCGCAGAGGACCTCGCCGCGCGGAAGGTCGCCCGCGCCGTCGCCCACGATGTTGAGCGCCACGCGCTGTCCGGGCAACGCCCGAGGAGTATCGCCATGCACCTGAATCGCGCGAACGCGGCAGCGCACGCCCGCGGGACTCGAAACGAGCTCATCGCCCACCGCCACGGGGGCATCGTGAAGCGTGCCCGTGACGACCGTCCCGGATCCCTTGATGGTGAAGCAGCGGTCGATGGGCAGGCGCGGGGCCAGACAGGGGCGCACCGGGCGGGATGCGGCATCGGCCAGGAAAGAGTCGATAGCGGTATCGAGGGCAAGGCGAACGTCCTCGATACCCGCACCCGTGCGAGAGGAAACGGGCACCACGGGCGCATTGGCAAAGACGGTATCGCCGAGGAAATCCATCAAGTCGAGCTCGGCGAGCTCCGCCGTCTCGTCATCGGCCAGATCGCGCATCGTAAGCGCAACGACCATGTGCGTCACACCCAACAGCTCCAGTACGCGAACATGCTCGCGGGTCTGCGGCATCACGCCCTCAACGGCAGAAACCACCAGCAACGCAACATCCACGCCGGTAGCACCCTGCACCATGGCGCGTAGGTAGTGCGCATGACCGGGTACATCGACCAGGCCGACAAGCTTGCCGCTCGGCAGCACCAGCTCGCCAAAACCGAGCTCCGTGGTCATACCGCGGCGCCGCTCGACCTCCAGACGGTCGGGATTTTTTCCGGTCAGCGCCTCGATAAGGGCTGACTTTCCGTGGTCGACGTGCCCCGCCGTTCCAACGACAACGGGACATTCGACAAGCTCGCGCGCAGTCATCGGCGCAAACCCGCCCGCACGGCGTCGGCCAACGCAGACGCACACAAATCAAGGTCGGTATCGTGCACAAGCGTGCGAACGTCAAACAGCACCTGGTCGTGCTGTACGCGCGTCACAACCGGCGTATCGGGCTCCTGAACCATAGCGCGCTTCAGGCCATCGACGGACAGGCGCCCATCGACGGGGCAGACGGCAACGCAAAAGGTTGGGAGCTCGACGGTCGGCAGCGAGCCACCGCCCGGGGCAGAAGCGCCTTCGACAACCTGCAGCTCCACCGCCTCCTCGCACTGAGAGTCACGAAGCTTGCGCAGCATGCGGTCATGCAGGCGCTTGGCCTGACGCTCGAGCGGAGCCGGCGCGCCGGAAAGCATGTTGAGCACCGGGATCTCCCGATGCGCTGTATCGGGACCGGTCACATACAGACGCAGGGTAGCCTCGAGCGCCGCGAGCGTGAGCTTGCCGGGGCGAAGCGCGCGCATAAGCGGATGAGAGGCGCAGGCAGCGATAACCTGGGTACTGCCGAGGATAATGCCCGCCTGCGAAGCACCAAGCAACTTGTCGCCCGAACACGAGACAACGTCGACGCCAGCGCAAAGCGAAGCGGACGTGGGCTTCTCCCCCGCATCGGCAAGCACCCCGTCTGCCAGCAAAGCGCCCGAGCCTTGGTCCTCGTAAAGCAAAAGCCCGTGCTCGTGCGCCAGTGCAGAAAGCTCCGCCGCGGAAACCTCCTCGTGGAAGCCCTCGATACGGTAGTTGGAAGGATGAACTTTCAGGATCATCGCCGTGTTGGGCGTAATGGCGCTTTGATAATCGTCCAGATGCGTGCGGTTGGTGGAGCCCACCTCGACAAGCTTGGCACCCGAAGCCGCCATGATGTCGGGGATACGGAAACTGCCTCCCACCTCGACAAGCTCGCCGCGGCTCACGATTACCTCTTTGCCGCATGCATGCGCGGCAAGCACCAACAGCACCGCCGCGGCGTTATTGTTGACAACCAAGGCGTCCTGCGCCCCCGTGAGTGTGCGCAGCAGGCGCGCGGCATGCTCCTTGCGGCCCCCGCGAGCACAGGTCGCGACGTCGTACTCGAGCGTGCTGTAGCTGCGGGCGACGTCGGTCACCGCCTGCACCGCTGCGGGAGCGAGCGGAGCACGGCCCAGATTGGTGTGAATCACAACGCCTGTCGCGTTGACGGCGGGACGCAGGGTCGGCAGCGACAGACGGTGGCACCGCCGCTCAATGGCCAAGGCGAGCTCGCGCTTGTTCCTCGCGGGGACGCCGGAGCGAATCGCCGCGCGCTCGGCATCGAGCTCAACACCGATCGCCTCGCGCACGATCGTATCGCCCGCATCGCCGGCAGCCTTCATGACCGGCCACTCCGCCAGCAGCTCGTGGACAGCGGGAATGGAGCGCAGGCGGTCGCGCACCTCGGCGGGCATGGATTCGCAGTCGCTCATGGAAAGCCTTTCGACATATTCAATAAAAAGCAGGTCCCCCACGATCATCGTCGGCCACCAAATGGCGACGCGCATGCAAAAGGGACAGGTCCATTATGGCAGCTCATGGCAAGACGGCGCAGCGCCTCGTCCAAACCCGCCAAAATAAACCTGTCCCTCTTTGGTCGGTTATGCCATGGGGCCTTTAGGCCTCCCTGTTGGCGTAGATAAACCAGTAGCCCAGCGCAACGATCAGGGCGCCGCCCACGATATTGCCGAGCGTGGCGACGGAAAGATTGAGCGCCAGGCCCGCCGCGTTGAGGGCGTCGGCGCCGGCGACATCAACTCCATAGCCGCAGGAGTGCATCAAAATACCCATGGGCAAAAAGTACATGTTGGCAACGCAGTGCTCAAAACCGCAGGCCACAAACGCGGCAATGGGCAGCAGAATGCCCACGACCTTGTCGATCACGGTCCTGCCAGCGGTACCGATCCATACAGCCAGGCACACAAAGATGTTGCACAGAATGCCGCGGAAGAAGATGGTGACGGCGTCAATCGAAACCTTACCGGCGGCGACGCTCACCATGGTGTTGGCGACGGCCTCGCCGTTGAGCTTGTAAATAGCTGCCATGTAAACCAAAAAGACGACGAACAGCGCGCCGGCAAAGTTGCCGATCCACACAGCGACCCAAGCCTTGAGCATCTGGGCGAGCGTGATCTTTTTGCTCTTGAGCGCGCAGACCATAAGCGAGTTGCCGGTAAACAGCTCCGCGCCGCAAATGAGCACGAGCACCAGACCCAGGCAAAAAGCAAGGCCACCCACAAAGCGCTGGGCGCCCCAGCCAAGCGTGGGATCGCTCAAAAAGACCGTGAAGAACAGGCCGCCAAAGGCGATGAACGCGCCGGCGAACATGGCAAGCATAAAGGCCTTCGAGGTCGGTAGATTGGCCTTGGTAACACCGGCAGCCTCGGTCTTGGCCTCGATCGCGGCGGGCGCCAGGCAATCGGGGGTGGAATATTCTGCCTTGGAATCTGCCATGTCGATCACTTCTTTCTTACGTTGTGGGACAAGCATTGCCAAAGCACATGTCCCGCGCCGGATGGTCAAAACAAAACAGGCCAGAAGTAAACGTACCTCTGACCTGCAAATTACTTGGAGCGACGGGTTCGTCACCCGGTACTCTCACAAAAACGGCCTTGATCCCAAAAAGAATCAAAGCCGTTAACCAATCTTGTGGAGCGGGCGACGGGAATCGAACCCGCGTCATCAGCTTGGAAGGCTGGGGTTCTACCATTGAACTACGCCCGCAAGATATGGTCGGGACGACAGGATTTGAACCTGCGACATCCTGCTCCCAAAGCAGGCGCGCTACCAAACTGCGCCACGTCCCGAAGGTGTTGAGCAGCTAAGGTCTAAACCTTGCGTGTCCCAAAGCGAAGGAAATTATAGGGGAGACTCCCCGCCTGTGCAAGCATTGATGCCTTAGCTCCTCGAATGTGCAACAAAACGACTATGGAGCAGGCCAATCACAAACGCCACCACGGCAACCGGCGCCCACGCGGCACCGATATCCGCCAGCGGCAGCACATCAAACGGCAGCCACGCGCCCGCAAAGAACGCATCGCGGACCGAGGTGATCACACTCTGCACGGCAACCACGCCGCCGACCCAGACCCACACCTGCGGATGCGCATCGCAAAAACCGTGCACCAGGCCCATCAGCACCAGCACAATGGCAACGGGATACAAGGCGTTGAGCATGGGCACCGAAAACATAAGGATCACGTCGAGGCCCACGTTGGAGAGCACGCACGAAAACGCCGCGAACACAAACGCGAGAATTGCAAAGGGACGGCGCATGGCCTCCTCGGAAGCCTCCGCTCCCCCTTCGACCACATACGTCTCGCAGAAATAGCGCGAGCAGCAGCTGATAAGGCCGATGCACACGTTCATGCAGGCGAGGAAGAAGATCGCAAAGACCACGACCGTGCCGGCAAGGCCAAAATGCATGGAGGCCGAACGGGCGAGGATGGCGGCACCGTTGGTGGCGTCGGGCATCACGGTGTTGAGCTGCGCGCCGGCAAGCGCCAGGCCGCAGTAGATGATGGCCATGAGCACACCGGCGATCACTCCGGAGCGCGAAATCTCGAAGGCAACGCGCTTGTCATCGGTAACACCCAGCTCATGAATGGTCTCGGCGATGATGATGCCAAAGGCGAGCGACGCGAGCAGGTCCATGGTCTGATAGCCGGTCAAAAAGCCCTGCACGGCAGCACCGGCATTATAGGGAGCCTGCGGCGCGGCAGCGGGACCCAGCGGCGAGACCACGGCAGCGCCCACGACCAATACGATAAGGGCGATGAGCGCGGGGCCCGTAATGCGGCCGAGCACGCGCGTGATGACGCCCGGACGCAGCGTGAGCGCAAACGCGACGACAAAGAAGCCAACGGCAAACACCAGGCGAGCCGTGCCGAGCGAGACGCCCTCGGGCAACAGCGGCACCAGCATCTCGAAGGCCGTGGAGCTCGTGCGCGGAATGGCCAGGCACGGGCCGATAGCCAGATACACCGCCGCGACAAAGAACTCGCCGAACTTGGGATGCACACGGCCGGCAAGCTCGCGCGCCGTTCCGGCAAGTGCCACGGCGATAAAGCCCATGACGGGCAGGCCGATGGCGGCAATGAGAAAGCCGAGCATGGCGACCGGCGTGGCAGAACCTGCCTGCAGCGCCAGCAGCGGCGGAATAATAAGGTTGCCGGCGCCAAAGAGCATCGAGAACAGGGCGATACCGACGGTAACGACATGGTCGGAGCGCAGGCCGCGCGGCGCGGATGAGGCCATGGGACCACCTTTCGGGTCGAAACAAAAACGGGACGGGCAAAAGGCCCATCCCGCAAGTATATACGCTTTAGCAAGCTAAATCGCGCAAAGCTTCAATCGCGGCGTCAACTTCCTCGTCCGTGTTGAAATACCCAAACGAGAAGCGAACGACACCCTGGCGCTCGGTCCCCAACGCGCGGTGCATGAGCGGAGCGCAGTGGGCGCCGGGGCGCGTCGCAATCCCCCACCCTTGCATGAGCGCGTCCGAAATCTCGGCCGAATCGATATCGCCCACGTTGAGTGAAACGATCGCCGAGCGCACGGGCTGGTCAAAGGCACCGTAGAGCTTGATCTCCGGGATTTCGCGCACGCCAGCGAGAAAGCGATCCGCCAGTGCTCGCTCATGCGCCGCAATCGCCTCGACCCCACCTTGGGCCTCGATAAAGTCGAGGCCGACAGAAAGGCCGGCGACACCGTGGCCGTTGAGCGTGCCCGCCTCCAGGCGCGTGGGCCACTCAAGCGGCTGCAGCGGATCAAAGCTGTGCACGCCCGTACCGCCCATGGCCCAGGGGGCCACGTCAATGCCCTCCGCCACGGCCAGGCCGCCGGTCCCCTGCGGACCCATGAGCCCCTTGTGGCCGGTAAAGCACACCACGTCGAGCCCCATGGCCTGCATATCAATATGCGCCGTGCCGGCAGACTGCGAGGCATCGACGATCACGAGCGCACCGGCCGCATGGGCCATGGCGGCCACGCGCGCAATGTCGACCGCGTTGCCGGTCACATTGGAGGCGTGCGCCACCACCACGGCACGTGTGCCCGGCGTCACCAGCCGCTCAAGCTCTTCGTAGTCGAGCGCACCGTTCGCGTCGCAGCCCGCATGCTCAACGGTCACGCCCTGCTCTGCCGCCAGGCGGTTGAGCGGACGCAACACGGAGTTGTGCTCGAGCACCGTCGTGACCACGCGGTCGCCGCGGCGCACCACGCCATTGATGGCGGTGTTGAGCGCCGCGGTGGAGTTGGACGTAAAGCACACATGATCAGCCCGCGGGCAGCCCAGCAAGCGCGCGAGCTTGGCACGGCAACCGTGAATCGTACGAGCGGCATCGAGGGCACCCGACGTGGCGCCGCGCCCGGCATTGCCGAGCGAGCACATCGCCTGCGTCACGGCATCGATGACCGTCTGCGGCTTGTGCATGGTCGTCGCCGCGTTATCCAGGTAGATCATCGCACGACCTCCCACATATCAATCACGGTATAGCCCTCGGTGGGAACGCCCGCCGCGGCGAGTTCGCCGCGCAGCAGCTCCTCATCGGCAGGCAACGCTTTCCACGCCAGACCACAGCCGGCAGCGACCTCCCCGGGCACGGGAATCGTTCGCCCGGGAAGGCCACGCTCAACGCACAGGGACTCGCAGCCCATGGCGGCCGCCGTGGTGGGAAACGTGATGACAAGCGCCGGGCGCTTCTCCCTCATGGCAACTCCAACCAATACGCTACGGGCGCACGACGCGCACGGCCTGCTCCATCTTCTCCACGATCACGTACATGTTGGTGACCTCGCCCACCGCAAGCTGGTCTTTAATGCCAAAGTGATCCAGGCAGGTACCGCAGGTGAGAATCTCGACGCCCTGCTCAGCCAGCCCCTTCAGGTCGTCGAGCACCGGAGAGCCCTCGACGGTCAGCTTGGCGCCGCCGTTATAGAACAGCATGGTCGCGGGCAGCTCCTCCTGCTGCGTCACGGCAAAAATGAAGGCCTTCATGAGCTTGTGGCCCAGCTCGTCGTCGCCGCGGCCCATGCAGTCGGTGTAGACGGAAATGACGAGCTTGCCCTTGCCGGCGCTGGCGTCGCAAAAAGCGGCACCGTCCTGCTCGGGGTCCGCAACTGCCACGGCACCGGCGGTCGCGACAATCACGTGCCACTCGGCGTTCGAGATCTTCTCGACCGAGGCCGTGCAACCCTTCTCCTGCGCCATCTTGGAGATGTTCTTGACGGCGGTCTCGTTATCGACCGAGGTCACCACGGCACCCTCGCCGTCAAGCTGTTTGAGCGCCTTAAGCGTCTTGACGACGGGCAGCGGACAGGCATCGCCCATGGCATTGACTTCAATCTTAGGTGACATAGCAAATCCTCTCAAAAGGGACCGCCCAGAACAGCAGACGGTCGCATAAACGGTTTTCCTTAATGCACAACGTGAACGGCAGGACCACCCGGCACCGCCTCGCACACGCGGCCGATTGTGGCGGCGATGCGATCCTCGGCATGCAGACGGCGCGCGAGTTCATCCACATCGGCAGCAGGCGCTGCGATGAGCAGGCCGCCCGAGGTCTGCGGGTCGTACAGCGCATCTAGCATGCCCGGCTCCAGGTCATCGTCGGCCGCCACGCGCGGGCCAAAGAAGTCCTGGTTGCGGTAGGAGCCAGCGGGGATAATGCCCAGACGCGCCATGTCGAGCACCTGGTCAAAGAGCGGCACCGCCCCCGACGCAAGCTCAATCTGCACGCCCGAGCCCTCGGCCATCTCGCACGCATGCCCAATCAGGCCAAAGCCCGTAATGTCGGTGCAGCCGTGAAGTTCGAGCCCCTCGGCCAAACGGATCGGGGCCTCGTTGAGGGTGCGCATAGAATCAAACATCCGGCTGGCCTCGTCCTGCTCGATGAGCTCGCCCTTAATGGCCGTGGTGATAATGCCCGAGCCGATCGCCTTGGTCAGCAGTAGGACATCGCCCACGCGCGCACCGCTGTTGGCGAGCATGCGGTCGAGTGGCACAAAACCGCTCACGGACAGGCCGTACTTGGGCTCGTCGTCGTTGATGGTGTGGCCGCCCGCGATGGTGCAGCCAGCCTCGACGCACTTGTCGGCGCCACCCGCCAAAATCTGGCCGGCAACCTCTACGCCCAGGCAGTTAGGTATGCACAGCAGGTTCATGGCATGGCTCGGCCGCCCGCCCATGGCGTAGATGTCCGAAAGCGAGTTGGCCGCGGCGATCTGACCAAACAGAAACGGGTCATCGACCATCGGCGGGAAGAAGTCGATGGACTGCACGAGGCCCAAGTTGTCGCCAACGCGAAAGACGCTCGCATCGTCGGAGGTATCGAACCCCACGAGCAGGTTGTCGTTATGCACATTGGGTAAGTCGCCCAGGACCTGGGCGAGGGCTCCAGGAGCCAACTTAGCGGCTCAACCAGAGGCAGCGGTCATCTGCGTGAGCTTGATGAAATCGTCAGCCATCGATCCCTCCTCTCATAGGTCAATCTTTTCCTCCCAGTATACGCATGGTGGCGCCGCGAGCGGACGGCGTATCGCAACCCCTACGCGACGCAGCAGAAGGGACAAAGGGACTGTCCCTTTGTCACATTATCGACAAACCAGATGAATTCTCTTGGCATCGAAGTGCATGCGCAGGGTCTCGTCGGCCTGCGGCAGCTCGTCGGAAGCCACGCTCACCTTGTTGACCTTCCACTGCAGACGCGTGGGCGCATCGACACGTGGCACGTCCAACAGCACCAGCCGCTCAAAGCGCGAATCGCTCACCCGGGCCACGTGTAAGTCGTAGCTGTTACGACCCCGCTCGGCACGGTTGTCAACATGGAAGTAACTTGCGCGAATCCCCAGGTACGCCACATCATCAGGAACCTCGCGACCCACATTAAAGGTCATGCCCCAGTCGAGAGCCTCAACTTCTTCGTCGCCGATCTTGCACGCCCGGCTTGTGTTCTTGCAGCCCGTCAAGCGCAGCGCGGCCAAGGTTTGCGGCCGGCGGACCACATCTTCGACGGAGCCGATCTCCTCAACATGCCCGTCGTGCATCACGCAAATGCGCTCGCACAGGCGGCATGCCTCGTCAATATCGTGGCTCACGTAGAGCACGGTACGGTTACAGACGTCGAACAGGTCGAGCATGTTCTGCTCAAGCGCGCTCTTGAGATACGCGTCGAGCGCGCTCATGGGCTCGTCGAACATAAAAATGCCCGGGTGTGCCGCCACCATGCGAGCAAGCGCCACACGCTGCTGCTGGCCGCCCGAGAGGCGCGCGGGATAACGGTCGGCAAAGTCGGCCAGTCCAAAGATGCCCAGGTAGCGCTCGGCAAGTTGCCTGCGCGCTGCGGCGTCACCTGCACCCTCAACGCCGGCGCACACGTTATCGGCCACCGTCATATTAGGGAACAGCTGATAGTTTTGAAACATCAGGGCGCTTTTTCGCTCCTGGGGCGAAAGGTTGATGCCCGCCGCAGAGTCAAAGAAGGTCACGCCGTTGACGACGATCTTTCCCTCGTCGGGCGTCTCCACACCGGCAATGCAGCGCAGCGTGCAGCTCTTGCCACAGCCCGAGGCGCCCAGCAGCGCCACACGCTCCTCGCCGGCCTCAAGCTGCATGTCGAGCATAAACCCGGGATAGCGTTTTTTGATTTCCAAAACGAGCGACATAGCTTATCGACCTCCCTGCGGTGCTGCGTCGTCGCGCATAAGCTCGGCCAGCGCCTCGCGATCGATGCGCAAGGCATCGCCGCCGACCGGGTCGAGCGAATCGGTCTGGCTGCCCAGCCGCTTGGCCTGCTTGCGCTCCGCACGGGAGAGACCACGCTCGCGATACTTTTGCGAATGCGCCGTGTACATGTTGATGAACAGGATTACCAGGAAACTAAACACGATCACGACGACGACCCAAAAGAGGGCCACCGAGGTGTTGCCGCCCATCCACTCAAAGTAGATGGCGATGGGAATGGTCTGCGTAATACCGGCGTAGTTGCCCGCAAAGAACAGGGTGCAGCCAAACTCTCCCATCGCGCGGGCAAAGGCGAGCACCGTGCCGGCGGCAATCGAGGGCCAGCCGAGCGGCATCATGAGCTTGGTAAAGATGCGACACTCGGACCATCCCAAGGTTCGCGCGGCGTCGAGCATCTGCGTGTCGAGGCTCTCGAAGGCTCCGAGTGCCGTACGATAGACGAGCGGGAACGACACCACCACGGCAGAGATCACCGCCGCCGGCCACGTAAAGACAATCGAGATGCCATGCGCGATGAGCCACTGGCCCACCCCGGTCGAGCGGCCAAACAGCATGAGGAGCAGAAAGCCACAAACCGTGGGCGGCAGCACCATAGGAATCGTAAAGACCGAATCGAGCAGGCCCTTGATGCGACTCGAGGTACCCATAGTCTTCCACGCGGCGAACAGGCCCAGCGCAAAGGAGATCAGCAGGGCAAGGCCACTCGTTTTAACGGACACCCAAAACGGGCGATAGTCGATGTCGCCCAAAAAGGAAGCCAGAGAGGTCAAGGGGCCCTGCTCATCCCGCAACGCGACAGACGACGCCTCTACCATTTGAGCGCTATCAAGCCAACGCGCGCCGCCCTTGGCATCACCCGAGGCTGATGCAATCACCACATAGCGGTCCCCATCCGCACCACGCGCATCAAAGCCATAGGTATACCCGCCGGCATCAAACGTTGTTTCCGCCGTGACATACCAAGGAAGATCCACGTCCCCTAGCTGCGCACCTCCCATGCAGTTTGCGCTGTCGAGCTCACAGACAAGGGCCTTGAGACCCGATACGCACTCGTTGTCCTGCGGATCCAATCCATACTTCTCGACTGCCTTGGGCGATATCCACACCACAACGCGATCGGCAGCGGGCGCCACCACAAGGTCCACGTCCTCGTCAACGGGAAACCGGTAGCCCTCAGGCTGGCCCTCCATGGCACGAGCGGTCCCCTTGGCCAACCGCTCAAAACCCTCGATCCCATAGGAAAGCCCATGAGCGGTCGCAGCAACCTGGGCCCCGTCCTCAGCGTCCCCAGCAACCGCAAATCCCGGCACCCAGCAAAGCGCGAAGGTCAAAGCACAGGCGACAAGCATGCGGAATCTATTAAGCACGAAAAGCTCCAAGCGAATACAAGGACGGAGTGAAACACAAAACGATGGAATTATCGCGCCAAGCCGCACTACTCGGAAAGCTCAAAGCCGTACTTAGCCCAAATCTTCTGCGCCTTCTTGTTGGTCAGACAGAAGTCGATGAACGCCTTGGCCTCGTCGGCGTGCTCGGAGCTCTCGGCAACGGCACCCGGGTACACGATGGGCTTGTGCGAATCCTCGGGGCACACGAAGGCCTCCTCGATGCCGTCGTAGCGGAAGATGTCAGAGCTGTAGACAAAACCGGCCACGCAGTCGCCTGTGGACACATAGGCGGCGGCGGTACCAACTTTGTCTGCCAGTGCGACCTTGCCGGCGATCTCGGGTGCGTACTCGCCATCATCACCCTCGGTACCGGTGTAGAGGCCCACGGAAGCCAGCGCTTGGTTAGCATACTTGCCGGCGGGAACGGTCTTGGCGTCGCCGATGGCGATCTTGCCGTCCAGGTTCGCAACGTCGGCGATGGCCTCGACCTTGGTATCGGAGCCCTCGGCGCGAATGATCACAAGGTCGTTGACGAACATATCCTCACGGGTGTCGGTGTCGACGAGCTCGGCGGCTTCGGCGTCATCCATGGTGCCCTTGGAAGCGGTGATGAGCACATCGGCCGTGGCGCCGGCACGCATCTGCTCGACGAGGTCGCCGGAGGCCTTAAACTGCGTGTCGGCAAAGGTGGTGCCGGTCTGCTCGGTGTAAAGCTCCTGAACCTCGGGCAGAGCCTTCTCGAGCGAGTTGGCGGCAAAGACCTGCAGCTCGACAGCTTTCTTGGAAGATGCCTTAGCAGAACCGGCATCTGATCCGGCCGGCTCGGACGTCTTGCTGCCCGAACAGCCGGCAAGACCAAGGCCGGCAGCGGCGACAGCAGAGAGCGAGACGAATCCGCGGCGAGAAACCATATCGAACATGTTCAACCCTTTCGAACGATACACCCGGGCACCTCGCCGCAGGCTTTATTCTGTAATTAGATTATACTTCGGTGCGAATAATGATTCTGAGAAATTATTCTTGTCTGAGAATATAGTTTCAGGCACGCCTACAGAATGCCGTCCCCTTGGGCGCAAATAATAGGCGGAGCAGCCGTTCAGGTCGCCCCGCCGCAGGTAAACCGCTTAGTTGGTATGTCCGCCGCCCGCTGTCATTTGGGCTGCATGCTCCAGCTGGTCCGCTATGGCCTCCCAGCTTTCGCGGGCGGCCTTCGTAGAACCGGGAAAGTTTACGACAAGTGTATGACCTCGTTGCATGCAAATAGCGCGCGAGAGCATAGCGCGGTGCGTCTTGGTCATGGAGTAGGCACGGATCGCCTCTGCAATACCCGGCACATCGCGCTCGCAAACGGCACGCGTCGCCTCGGGCGTCACATCGCGCATCGAAAGCCCCGTGCCGCCGCAGGTGAGCACGACATTGGCGTGGCACTCATCGGCGGCTTCCACAATGGCATCACCGATCTCGCTGACGTCGTCGCGCACAACCACATGTGAGGCGACCGTCCAGCCCTGCGCCTCGATAAGTTCCTCGAGTGCGGCTCCGGCCTCATCCTGGGCAAGATCGCGCGTGTCCGAACACGTCACGATCGATATCTTCAGCTCCATAGTATTCCTCCTACAACACGGCGCCCTCAGGCAGGTCGACGCGAACAATGTCCACGACATCGCCCACCTTGAGGTCGCACGGTCCTTCGTCAACACGCAACAGGCAGTTAGCCCGCTGCATCGTGCCGAGCAGCGCCGAATTCTGCGTCTTGGCCTCGGTCACCAACAGCTCACCGGTCTCGGGGTCGCGCAAAACCGTGGCGCGATCGAAGAAGCGGCGATGCTGTCGCTTTTTCACGCCGTGCGTGAGCGTCGCCTGCTGCACGGGACGCGTACCCTCGGCAAAGCCGCGCATCTTGCGGATCGCGGGGCGGGCGAGCATCTCAAAGCCCACATACGCCGCCGCGGGATTGCCCGAAAGCCCCAAATACGGCTTGCCCCCAAGCAGGCCAAACGTGATGGCTTTGCCGGGACGCATCGAGATGCGGTCGAAGAGCACCTCGCCCTCGCGCCGGACGAGCGCCGTCACATAGTCGTAATCGCCCGCCGAGGCACCGCCGCTCGTAATGACAAAATCGCACTCCTGCACGGCGCGATGCACGAGCTCGGCGATTGCCTGCTCATCATCGGGAGCGATGCCAAAGAACACCGGCTCGGCGCCGGCATCGAGTGCCTCGGCCATCAACGCCGACGAGTTGGAGTCGCGAATCTGCCCGCGCGCCGGCAGCTCACCCGGCGCGACCAGCTCCGTGCCCAGCGAGATAATGCCCACACGCGGCGCGGCATGCACCTTCACGCTCGCATACCCGGCGCTCGCCAGCAGGCCAGCGCCGGCCGGGGCCACAACCTCGCCGGCGTGCATCACAACATCGCCGACATGGGCCTCCTCGGCGGCAGAGCGAACGTTCTCCCCTACCTTGGCAGGCGCCGAGAAGCTCACGTGCGAGCCCTCGTTGCCGTCGCCGTCAAGCACCTCGACGATCTCGTATTTCACCACGGCATCGGCACCTTCGGGTACCGGCGCGCCCGTCATGATGCGGACCGTCTCGCCCACGCCGACCACGCCCTCAAAGACATGGCCCGCGGCCTCGTGTCCGACAACGTCGAGCGTCACCGGCGCCTCGCCAGATGCCTGCGCCAAGTCCGCCGAGCGCACGGCATATCCGTCCATAGCGCTGTTGGCAAACGGCGAAATGTCGATATCGGCCACCGCGTCCTCTGCCAAGGGAAGACCGGCGGCCTGCCACACGGGAATCTCGACAACTTCGGTGCGATTCACGTGCGACAAGACGATCGCCTGCGCGTCCTCCAACGGAATGAGTTTCTCAACCATATACACCTCTAGCATGCTGCGGCGCGCAACAAAAGCGCCGATTCTTTATGTTTCTCTCAGTATAATCCCTCGACGCGCGACCGCGACTTGGCCTGTACCCGCAAATACATCTGTCGGCCGCAAGCCGCGAAACAAAACCAAAACCAACCCACCGGCTCGTCGCGTTTACCGCGTTTTATAATGCTCGTGTTGCAACCCAAAAGAGGAACGTATGACTTTTACCGACAAACCCGAAAGCGCAAACGAGGCGCAGGATCATTCCCAGCCGCTCGACGACGGCGGCCTTTTCTCCCTTAACGACGTCATCATGGCAGGCAGGCAACAGCTCACCCGCTCCGAGCATCTCTTGGCTGCCGACACGCGCCGCAACGCCCGCAACCTACTCGCGAGCGCCAAGCTGCTCGTGCTCGTAGTTATCGTCTCGCTCGCCATGGGCGTTGCCGCTTGGGCGTTTTTGGCCTCGCTGAATATCGCGACCGACTATCGCGAGCACCATGAGTGGATTTACGCGCTGCTCCCCGTTGTGGGCGTTGCCACCGCATGGGTGTACAAAAACCACGGCCTCGCCGCCAAGCGTGGCAACAACCTGGTCATCGACTCCGCTCTGGGCACACGCCTCATCCATATGCGCATGGCCGTCCTCACCTTCGTCTGTTCCACGCTCACGCACCTAACGGGCGGATCGGCCGGTCGCGAGGGAGCCGCGGTGCAGATTGGCGGCACCATCGCCAGCAACATCTCGAACCTCGCCCACCTCAAAAAGCATGACCACCACGACCTCATGCTCGCCGGCATCTCGTCGGCCTTTGGCGCCGTATTCGGTTCGCCCCTTGCCGGAGCTTTCTTTGGCATGGAGATGTGCTTTATCGGCAAGATCGACTACACCGCGGGCATCTACTGCCTGGTCGCCTCGTTTACCGGCTACTTTACATCACTCGCCCTGGGTACCGAGTACGAAGCGAATGTCATCGCCAGCGTTCCCAACATGACACCACGGACGGTTGCCATCGTTGTTATCAGCGCAATTATCTTCGGCCTGACGGCACGCCTCTTTGCCTGGTCGGTTCGAACAGTCAAGAACCTGTACGGTCGCTTTATCACCAATTACCTCATTCGCGCACTTATAGGCGCACTCGTGGTT
This sequence comes from Collinsella aerofaciens, assembly GCA_905199455.1. Classification (GTDB taxonomy): domain Bacteria; phylum Actinomycetota; class Coriobacteriia; order Coriobacteriales; family Coriobacteriaceae; genus Collinsella; species Collinsella aerofaciens_AW. The sequence goes on from CAJKGV010000005.1 coordinate 24,929, forward strand.
TTGGCCGCCTATGCCCTCCTCGACGCCTGGGACTACGCCGGCCTTTCCACGTGGCTTTCCGGCGCCGGATTTGCAGGCAACACCACCCTGGCGGACGCAGTCATCAAGTTGGTCGTCACAGCGCTTACCCTGGGCGCGGGCTTCCAAGGCGGCGAGGTCACGCCCCTGTTTGGCATCGGTGCGGCACTCGGTGGCTGGATCGGTTGCCTTACTGGGCTCGACCCCAGTTTTCTGGCGGCTCTCGGCATGCTCGGCGTGTTCTGCGCCGGCCTCAACGTGCCCATCACCACCTGCATGATGGCCATCGACCTGTTCCACGGCACGGCCGCCGGGTTCTTTGTCATCGTGGCCTTTATCAGCTACCTAACCGGCGGACACCGCGGCGTGTACCCCGCCCAGCGCATCATCTCACCCAAGCGCCGTTCGCTTATTGTGGACGAGGGCGGTACGGTGGCGGATGCTATCGAGCGCCACAATGACCTGATAGAGTAGACGTAAGTATTCGCCGTGCAGCCACAATCGGGAGCAATTCGACCTGAGCGCGACCGCACCGTCACGTCATACGCCGGGAGTCGCCCCATGCACGCAACTGATTTTGGTCGCACGCTCATCATCGCCAATCCAGCCGCCCAGTCGGGTGCGGCGCGTGAGGTTGCCGAGCGCCTGCAGCGCTTTTTGGATATGACCGCGCGCGCATCCCAGTTTGACCTGGTGCTAACCGAGCGCATGGGACACGCCAAGGAGCTTGCCGCACAGGATCAGGGCTATCGCACCGTTATCGCACTCGGCGGCGACGGCGTGATTCACGAGGT
>CAJKGV010000006.1:0-22178 GCA_905199455.1 Collinsella aerofaciens
TGCCCGCGCTTATCACCCATCATCTGTTTGGCGAGGAAAGCATCGACCGTCTTCCGCAGGGCGTCATCACGTCCGATGAAGAGCGCATTGCCTTTATCTTGGGCAACCAAGGCCCCGACCCGTTTTTCTTTCACATTCTGACACCGCGTGTTTCCGACTGCACGCTGCTGGCGCAGGTCATGCATCGGTCGCGCATGTCTCGCCAGTTCGCGTGCCTGCGCGACGGCGTGTCGCATCTGCTGCCGCGCGACGCCAGCTTGGGTCGTGCCTTTGCGCTGGGCCTGCTGTCTCATTACGTGCTCGACCGCAACGCCCATCCTTTTGTCTATGAGCAGCAGTTTGGCATCGTGGAGTCCGATTCAGAGCTTGAGAATTCGAGCAGTCAGGTCCATGCCGTGATCGAGAGCGACCTGGATGTGCTGATGCTGCAGCTTAAACGCGATGGCGCTACGGTCGACGATTACCCGCCGGCGGGCGAGATCGTCACCACCGATCGCATCAATCGCGTGGCCGGCGTGCTGATGAGCTATGTTGCCGGACGCGTGTACGGCATAGACATTCCGGCGGGGGAGTACGGTGCTGCCGTTGCCAATATGCAGCGACTTTACCGCGCGATTGAGCCGGCCGGCTCCGCAAAGACGCGCGCGATCTCGCTGGTTGAGGGCTTGGTGCACGACTACTCGCTGCTCGAAGGCCTTGCCCATCGCGTGACGACGGAGCTGCCCGAGCGCACCGGTAACCTGGGCCATCTGACATGGAAGAATCCCTTTACCGACGAGGTCTCGAACGAGAGTTTCCCCGAGGTCTTTGATCGCGCGCTGGTCGATTACGAGTGCACGGTCGCACGTTTTATCGAGACCGGCGACATGGACGCCGTGACCGGCCACGTCAACTACAGCGGTCGCGTGCTCAATGCCGATGAGGAGTTCGACCGCGAGGAATAGGGCCCGTGCGTGTCCCTTTGCCGAATCCTTACCGGTGCTTCTGGACAATTGGGGTACGATGAACTAACTGCATATCGGGCAAATACGAAGGGTCCCTGTCCATGAAATACACCAAGCTCGAGCGTAACTGGGTTATGTATGATGTGGGCAATTCGGCCCTCGTGCTGCTCAATACCTCGGTGGTGCCCATTTACTTTAACGCCATCAATACCGGCGCTTCCTCGGCCGACCTGGTGGTCGCCTGGGGCAATGCGCAGACGATCGCCTCGCTGGTCATTGCCATGCTCATGCCCATTCTGGGCGCGCTTGCCGACTACGCCGGCAACAAGATCAAGTTCTTCTTGGGTTTCTTCCTCACGGGCCTGGTGCTTTGCCTGGCGCAGGCTATCCCAATGTCCGCCATGGCATTTTTGACCGTGTACGTGCTGTGCACCATCGGCCTTAACTCTTCTATGACGTTCTACGACGCCATGCTGCCCGACATTACCACCGACGAGCGCATGGACGCCGTGTCCAGCTCGGGCTATGCCTGGGGCTATATCGGTTCCACCGTGCCGTTCGTCATCTGCCTGGCGCTCATCATGGGTGGCCCCGCTCTTGGCGTCCCCACCATGCTGGCAACGCGTCTGTCGTTTATCATCACTGGTGCCTGGTGGCTCATCTTTACCCTGCCGCTCATTCGCACCTATAAGCAAAAGTACGGTCGCGAGCGCGGTCCCGAGGACACTATCGGCCACATCGTGGGCGGTGTGTTCTCCGAGGTCGGACACACCATGCGCGAGATTGCCCACAACAAGACCGTGCTGGTCTACATGATCGCGTTCTTCTTCTATATCGACGGTGTGCACACGGTCATTTCCATGGCCACCAGTTACGGATCGGCCTTGGGCATCGATTCGACGCAGCTGGTGCTTGCGCTGCTCGTTACGCAGTTCGTGGCCTTTCCGTCCGCCATCATCTACGGTAAGCTCGCCGGACGCGTGGGCACGCTCAACATGATTCTGGTGGCGGTCGCCGCCTACATGGGCATTGTGCTGTTCGCCGCGTTCTTCCTAAAGACTGCCTTTGAATTCTGGGTGCTTGCCATTATGGTCGGCCTGTTCCAGGGCGGCGTGCAGGCGCTCAGCCGTAGCTACTTTGGCCGCATTATCCCCAAGGAAAAGTCCAACGAGTACTACGGCTTCTTTGACATCTTTGGTCGTTATGCAAGCGTTATGGGCACCTTCCTGGTGTCGGTCGTCACCTCGCTGACCGGCAACCCGTCGCTGGGCGTCCTTTCCATTGGCGTGCTGCTGATTGTTGGCTTTATGCTGCTGGTCCGCCTGTCCCGCATGACTCGGGCGGCAGAGCATGCCGCATAGGAGCGAGCGGCTATTGTGCCTGTCCACGGTACTCTTTTGGGGTTATCCGCAATAAACATTGCGACTTGCGAGCAATGATTTGCCCAAGTGGGTATGATGGAATCAGCTAGGTCGCGGGGCGTCGCCTGTGTTTGGCGGCGTCCCGTTTTTGTGTTGCAGGGAGGGTAAGGCATGAACGCCACGGTCGTGATTCCAACGTATTGGGCGGGCGATGACGCTTGCGCAAACGCCCCTGGCACCTATGACCATTCGACGCGACTCAACGCCGACAATCCCGAACTCGACCGCTGCCTGGCCTCGCTTGAGCAGGTGCGTGACATCCCGCGCATCATCCTTTTGGTGGTCTGTCCCGTTTCTGCCACAGCCGATGTGTCGCTGCGCGTGCACGAGATTGTCGACGCGCATCCCACGCTCAAGGTCACCGTTGTCACCAACACCCAGGCCTCGCGCATCGCAGACCGGGTTGCTCAGATCGCGCCCAAGGGTTCGGGCGAGTGCGTGAGCCTGCGAGGCTACGGTGCCATCCGCAACATGGGGCTAGCCTGTGCCGCTGTGCTGGGGCATGACGCGGTTATCTTTTTGGATGACGATGAGACTGTCATCGACGCCGACTTTATGAAGCGCGCGACCTATGCGTTGGGGCAGCAGACGCGTCAGGGCTTGCCGATCTTGGTCAAGAGCGGCTATTTCTACGATCGCGACGGCTCGCCGCTGGCTCCCACGGACAAGGCGGGCATCTGCCATCGTTGGTGGACCAAACGCATCGAGTTCAACCGTTGGATGAAAAAGGCGCTCTCGGGCACCCGCATCTCGCGCTCCAACTACGTGTGCGGCGGCCTGATGGCCCTGCACGCCCGCGCCTTTACGCGTGTGGCCTTTGACCCGTTTATCACCCGCGGCGAGGACTTGGATTACCTCTTTAACATGCGTATGTTTGGCTACGACGTGTGGTTTGATAACGAGTGGACCGTGCGCCATCTGCCTCCGGAGTCCGAAAAGCGCTCACCGCGCTTTATGCAGGATGTATACCGTTGGTACTACGAACGGGCCAAGTTGACATTCGCCGCGCATCAAAAGGAGCTCATTCCCGTTACGGCGGCATCACTCATGCCCTACCCGGGCCCGTGGATTTCGCGCGAGCTCGACGACCGCGTGCGCAAGACCGCTATGGTCCGCAGCGTGTTTACCCGCGAGCATGAGGGCTACCTGCGCATCTGGCGCCATGGTATCGGCGAGGCAAAGGCCTATGCGCGCCAAAACGCTGCAAGCTACCTGCGTTTCCAGAGCTTTTGGCCCAAGATCATGGACGGGCTTTGGCGTGACGCACAACTGATCAGTATCCTGGAGGGGGCCGAATGATCGACCGCCGCGCCCAGCGCGATAGTTCAATATCAATCTTTCGCATCATTGCCGTTGCCTGCGCCATTTGCGTGCTGGTGTACTTTATTTTTGCCTTGGTGACCGGTATCGAGCCGATCGCCACGGTGATTGCCTGCGCGCTGCTGTGCATCTTTCTGTGCATCTTTATCTTTTTGACGCTCAATCCCGATTCGGTGCGCTCCCAGTACACCGAGGAGACGCTCTCGGTGGCCTCGGCCATGCTCGAGGACATTAAGGGCGGTCTGACGCAGGAGTCGGCGCGTTTGGTGTGCCGGCGCATTTTGCCCGAGACGCGCGCCATGACGGTGGCCATCACCGACGAGGGCAACGTGCTTGCCTGCGCGGGAGAGTTTGAGGAAAAACTACTGCCAGATTCTCCCATCCACACGCTTGCCACACGCTACGTTATCGAACATGGCATCGTGCAGTCGTTCAACCGTATGGTGGATGTCGTGGGCTCGGACGGCTCGCACAACCAAGTCCCCGCCGGCATTATCGCCCCCATCAAGGTGGGCGATCGTACCGTCGGCACGCTCAAGTTCTACTACAAGACCCCGCGCGCCGTCGACCGTACCCAGTACGCGCTTGCCTCGGGCTTTGCCGAGATCTTGTCCACGCAGCTCGCCATCCACGAGCTCGAGGTGCAAAAGGAACTCACAGCGCGCGCCGAGGTGCGTGCGCTGCAAGCGCAGATTAACCCGCACTTCCTGTTCAACACGCTGAACACCATTGCATCGTTTACGCGCACCGACCCGCTGCGGGCCCGCGAACTGCTTCGTGAGTTCTCATCGTTCTATCGTGCCACGCTCGACAACTCGGGATCGCTTATTCCGGTCTCGCGCGAGGTTGCACAGACCAAGCGCTACCTTACCTTTGAGAAGGCCCGCTTTGGCGAGGACCGCGTGCTTGCGACGTTCGATGTGTCCGAGGACGTGGAAGATACGCTGGTGCCGGCGTTCGTGATCCAGCCGATTGTCGAGAACGCCGTACGTCATGGTATGGGCGATGACGACGCCCTGAGGATCGACGTGACCGTTCACCAAGACGGCGAGGATGCAATCTTGATTGCCGTGGCCGATAATGGCGTGGGCATGGATGAGGGTACCGCCGCCAGACTGTTTGACGAGCGCTCTGCCCGTCCCGACGCCAGCTCTCCCCAGGGTGGCGGCGCCGGTGTGGCCATGCACAATATTTCGGAGCGCATCCATCGCTTTTATGGGCCGCACTCCTATACGCGTGTCGAATCGGCGCCGGGCAAGGGCACCAAAGTGCTCCTTCATCTTGATTTGTCAGAGAGCATCTTTGACATTCAAGAGTAAAATAAAAGGCTACGGGCTCAACGTCATGCGACGGATGCCCGGCGTAGTTAGTTGACGAAAGGTTTTATCCCTATGCTGCGTGCGATGATTGTGGATGATGAGGCGCCGGCTCGCTCGGAGCTTCGCTTCCTGCTCGAGCAAACGGGCAAGATCGGCACGATCACGGAGGCGTCGAGCGTCCGCTCCGCCATCGAGATGCTTATGGAAAGTCGCGTGGATGTCGTGTTTCTCGATATCTCGATGCCCGGTGCCTCGGGCCTGCAACTTGCCGAGGCGCTGCATAAGCTCAAAAATCCGCCGGCGATCGTGTTTGTGACTGCGTATAGCGACCATGCGGTCGAGGCATTCGACGTCGATGCCGTCGATTATCTGATGAAGCCTGTCGAGGAAGCTCGCTTGGATCGCGCGATCGAGAAGGTCATGCAACGCGCCAAGCCGGTTACGGACAGCAAGGTGACCATCGAGCGTATCCCGGTGGAAAAGGGCGGCCGCAAGGTGCTCATTCCCGTGGACGACATTCGCTTTATCATGGCCAAGGACGATTACTCCTGCATCTATACCGTCGATGATCGCTTTTTGTCGACGACCTCGCTGGCGCAGTTTGAGGCCAAGCTCTGCGACTTTGGCTTCTTCCGTGTTCACCGCCGCTATATCGTCAACCTGGCGTGCGTCACGGATGTTGAGACGGTGCCCTCGGGCGCCATCCAGCTGGGCATTACGGGCGTCGACGAACGCGTGCCGGTTTCGCGCCGCCGCGTCGTGCCGCTCAAGAAGGCCCTGAGTCTCTAGCACACTGGCCCCGCAGCCCTGTAGACCCATCGTCTGCGGAGCCGTGGGGCCTTTTTTGTATGTATCTGCCGAATCGTTTTTTGCGGAAGGGATCCCATGAACAGTGCAAGCGCCAAGCGCATCGACATCATCTCGGACACCCACGGCTATCTTTCGCCTGCGCTCTTGGATGAGCTTGAGGGCGCAGACCTGATCATCCACGCTGGCGACCTCACGTCAGAGATGGACTACGAGCACCTATGCACCATCGCCCCCGTGCGGGCCGTATTGGGCAACAACGATTACTACCGCGACTACGGCCCCGATGTAGACCGTCTTGCGCTCTTTACCTACGAAGGCCTCAAATTCGCCGTAGCCCACTACCGCGAAGACCTTCCGGTGGGATCCGTAGACGTAGCCATCAACGGCCACACCCACGTAACCAAAGAAGCCCAAGTGGGCCGCTGCTTAGTCCTCAACCCGGGCAGCGCCAGCTACCCCAGAGGCACCCGAGGCCCCACCATGGCCAGAATGCTAGTAAAAGACGGCCATGTCATAAGCACCAAGTTTATTGACCTAGATTAACCGCAACAAAACGGGGGATGCACAATGCATCCCCCGTTTTTCTTTAAGCCAAAGGCCGAAATTCAACAAGATCCATCAGACCAACCCCGCCGAGGAGCACGCGGGCTAGCCGCGCGCGGCGCACGCCCGCAAAACTGGTTGAATAATGTGACGGCAGGGAGGGTCTCCGGGGCTGAGGACGGGGGTTAAGTTTGTCGCGAGTTCCGCACGCAAAGGAAAGCACTTAATGTGCTTTCCGTCTTGCGCAGGACTGTAGAGCAGCAAACTTAACCCCCGCCCTCAGCCCCGGAGACCCTCCCGGATGGCCCCGAAAAATTTTTTCAAAAAAGTTGTTGCGCGCCGGACAGACTTCTGTGTATACTAATCCCCGCAGCGCACGCGAGCGGAAACAAACGCGAACGTCTGCCTGGGGAGTTAGCTCAGTTTGGTTAGAGCGCCGGCCTGTCACGTCGGAGGTCGCGGGTTCGAGCCCCGTACTTCCCGCCAACGCAATTAAAGCCACGTCTTCGGACGTGGCTTTTTGCGTTTGATGCACTTTGTTTCGATAGAGCGATTGCCCTGGTGCATCTTCGCCCAGAATCCCCGCGCCTTCGGGAACGCAAGTGAAATCTAATAAGTATATCTGTCTGAACAACAGCTTTGTTGCGCAACACCTGTTCTACGAGACAGGGGGTTAGGTTATACTAAATTGCACTGTAGGCCGCATCTGATGCATTTCGCTCCAAGCGCGGCACTCAGTGGATATCCTATTTATCATTTGGATGTCCTAGCGGTCATTTAGCGTCTCGACACAAGCTCGGCCCCGGAGCTCGTTCGAGCTGTTCGTATTCCTTGAAAGGGGAAAAATGGACATATCGAGGAAGACTGATTACGCCCTTCGTATGCTGGCGATGCTTGCCGAGGATCCGGAGCGTTTGCTTTCTGTTCGCACCGCTGCCGAAGAGGTCAATGTCCCGTATTCGTTTGCCCGCTCGATTCAGCACGGTTTGGTCCAGGCCGGTATTGTGGAGAGCCTGCGCGGCGTCCACGGTGGCATGCGTCTCAAGGTCAGTCCGGACGATGTCACTATCCGCCAGGTCGTCGAGGCCGTTCAGGGTCCTATGGTTATGAACGATTGCACCGCGCCCGATGGTGACTGTGCGCGCATGGGCACGTGCTGCTATCATCCCCTGTGGGCCGGAGCCCAGGCGTTGATGCGCGACTACCTCGATTCCGTTTCGCTCGGCGACATCGTCGCTCACCGCCAGTTCCCGGCCGTCGATCCCAAGTTCGCCGACCGCGAAGCGTTTCCCGAGTACGCCACCTGCGCGTGCGCTTACCGGGAGGAATAGCGCCGCATAAGGAGCATAGCCATGATTCAGGACCCCTTTCGTTCGATGATTCGTTCGGAAGGGGTCCTGCGTTATCGCGACCTTCCGTGGCGCCGCACACGCGATCCGTACATCATTTGGCTTTCTGAGGTCATGCTGCAGCAAACGCAGGTGCCGCGTGTGGAGGCGCGCATGCCGGTGTGGCTCGATCGTTTTCCGACTGTGCAGGCGCTTGCCCAGGCTGCGCCTTCCGATGTTTTGGACGCTTGGCAGGGCATGGGCTACAACCGACGCGCTCTGGCGCTTCATGGGGCCGCTCAACGGGTTGTAGAGGATTGGGGCGGGGAGTTTCCGCGTGAGACGCGTGACTTGGTCGCTCTGCCTGGTATTGGCCCGGCAACGGCGCAGGGTATCCGGTCGTTTGCGTTTGATCTTCCGGGCGTGTATCTGGAGACCAACGTGCGCACGGTCTTTCTGCATCACTTCTTTCCCGATGTACCGGCTGTTCCCGATCGCGAGCTGGTGCCGCTGATTCAGGCGGCCTGTCCGGCGGCCCCCGGTGCGGCGCCCGACGAGATCGCTCCCTTTGCCGTGCCGCTCGATGATGCCGACACGCCGCGCGCGTGGTATTACGCGTTGCTAGATTACGGCGCATATCTAAAAAAGACGTTGCCCAATCCGTCCAGGCGCTCGGCGGGCTATAGCCGTCAATCAAAGTTTGAGGGCTCACGTCGCCAAAAGCGCGCGCATATCGTGCGCATGTTGCTGGCAGCGCGCGATGGCCAGCCGGCGGGGATTACGCTTGCTGATGCCGTGATGGGCGTTAACGAAATGGAGACGGCGTCCGGTCGCGGGCCGGTCGAGTGCGAGCTTGTTGCGGGCATTCTAGCCGACCTGGAGCGTGAGGGCTTTTGCCGAGCCGAGGGCGATCGCTGGCTGAGCATCTAGCCTGTGCAAATCTGAAGAACAGGATTGTAAGGTTTAGATTTCCGGCATGAGGGCATCCTAAAGACGAGGCCGCTCGAAGCCTACGGGCGGCATGCGTTGAAGGGAAGTACACCTATGGATTTTGAGAATTCCCAAACCAAGAAGAACCTCGAGACCGCTTTTGCCGGTGAGTCCCAGGCACACACCAAGTATCGCTACTATGCCTCCAAGGCCAAAAAGGACGGCTACGTTCAGATCTCGAACATCTTTGCCGAGACGGCGGGCAACGAGTCCGAGCACGCCAAACTGTGGTTTAAGTATCTGCACGATGGCGCCGTCCCCGACACCCTGGACAATCTGCGCGATGCCGCCGCAGGAGAGAACTACGAGTGGACCACGATGTACGACGAGTTTGCCAAGACCGCCGAGGAGGAGGGCTTTGTCGAGATCGCCGAGAAGTTCCGTGGTGTCGCCGCCGTCGAGAAGGCCCACGAGGAGCGCTACAACAAACTCGTCGAGCGCATCGAGTCGGGCGAGGTGTTTGAGCGTGAGGGCGTGAAGGTGTGGAAGTGCCTGAACTGCGGGCACCTGCACGTTGGTGCCGAGGCGCCTGAGGTGTGCCCGGTGTGTAACCACCCGAAGGCGTACTTTGAGGAGCAGGTGGTGAACTACTAGCGCTTGGCGCTGGCTGCTGCGGAGCGCAGGGCGGGAGGCCGGATCGCCTTCCCTCCCCGCTCACGGCTCCGCAGGGTCGCGTTGAGGGAAGGCGATCCGGCCTCCCGCCCTGCGCTCCGGCGTTGGGTCGTCGCGTGCTCGTTACAGAAAAGCTGATAAGAAGTTTGTGTGCCGCCCCTTATGGGGCGGCACGTTTTTGTGGGGGCCGGTTGGGGCGGTGACGTTGCTTAGAGGGTACACTGGGTAGCGTTGGCTATTTGTTTCCTCTTGTGAGGTGTTGGTTATGGGTAAGAAGTCTCGGGCTCGGGTTGCTGCGGCGGGAACTCGCAAGGATCCTGGTCGTCGGGTTGCCGAGGGCAAAAAGGCCGATCATGCCGAGAAGGACAAGAAGGTCGGCGCGCATGCTCATCCTGAGTGGGCGCCTCATTTGAATTCGGCTAGTGAGGATTTGACTGCCAAGTTGTTTACTCTGGTCGAGGTAATTTTGGGCGTGGTGCCCCTTGTGGTTATCGGTTTATTCTTAGCTTCGAAGGACGCCACGAGTGTCGATAAACTCACCGAGGTCTTTTCGCAGGAGCCCTCGATGGTGGTCACGTTTATTTCTGCGTGCTTGCAGCCGTTTGTGGCGTACATGCTGTACATGATTTATCGCAAATACTGCGAGGGCGATGCGGGCTTTGCCGCCGGCAACCTGATCGGTCTTTTGTGCTCCGAGATCCTACTGCTCAATATCCCGGGCGTCATCGGTATGGGCATCTTGCTGTGGCGTGTTTGGCGCAACGTCGCCCCGCACTTTGAGAGCTGGTTGTTTGAGCGTCGCTTTGCGGGCGTTCTGGCAGACATCGCCGGCTCGCTCGTGATTCTGGTCCTGGCGTTTATGTGCGCCACCGCCGCCCGCGGTCTCGCGGGCATGTAGTCTGTCCTCACCGACCACGGAGCGCAGGGCGGGGAAACCTTTCCCTCTCGCTCACGGCTTCGCAGGGTCGCGCGAGGCAAAGGTTTCCCCGCCCTGCGCTCCGGCGTTGAGTCGTCGCATGCTCGTTACAGAAAAGCTGATAATAAGTCTGTGTGCCGCCCCTTTGGGGCGGCACTTTTTGTGTGGGGTCCCGGTCTCCACATTTTTCGTCAAGCTTTTGGTTAGATTTTGGTCAGTTGGTGTGAGGGTGGAAGGCCAAAAGATTGTTGGCGAAAAAAGCTCAGAGAAAGTGCTGGTAGGGGAGTTGTTGAGCTTTTCGACAGCTTTTGAGCAAAAGAAACTTTGTGGCTATTGCCGGCGATTGCGTTGTCGCGGTCATGGCGGTGCGGGATGCTGGTCGTAAGCGTCGAATGCTCCGATTTTGGAGGCCAGCATGGATCTGTTTCTTGAGACTCCGCAGCAACAAGCTGAGCGCATGCTGCGTCAGCAGCAACGACTCATGGAGATGCAAATACAAGGGGTTGCCAACCAGGCGCCCGTGCAAAACGTCGTGCCCGCTGCTGTACCTGCAGCTGTGCCCGGGTGTGAATCGGCGCCAGAGGCCTATTCCGTACAGCAAGATTCATATGCGCAGGAGCTCGCGTTCGACAAGCGTCGTGCGCGTCGTCGCCGCGCGGGCCAGCGCCTGCGCACCTTGGCGATGATCGTGCTCATCCCGTTAGGGCTTGTGGCCATCTTTCTGGCGTCGTATGCCCTCACGTGCATCCTCAACGGCGCATCGCCCAACGAGGTGCTCCAACATCTAGCGGCTCTCGGCCAGCGCCTAGGCGATGTCATAACAACAATCCGCGCCGGCTGGGAGAGTTAGCGTTTGTCACATTAGGACTTCTAGGGTGTAGGGATTATCGCCACGAGCGGAATTCTTGCATCCTGTTGGTCCTGTCGTGCGACTGAATAGTATTATTGAAGATGAATAATAATAGGATTTGTTATGCATAAGCAGGATTTAGAACAGACTCTTTTGGGCATTGACGAAGAGGCGGAGCTGGAAATAGGTCCAAGAGACGACAGGCCGAACGTTGTATTGGTGGGAGGAAGCGCCTTCATGCTAAACGATGTGACGAATCGTTCGGTTACACATGACATTGATGTGTTTGAGGCAGATAGGTGCCTCCGCGAGATCATAGCTCGATACCCCGAGGTGAATGGTATGGCGGTGGCATATTGTAATCAGATGCCGTTCAATTACGAAGATCGTTTGATTCCCTTGGATATTGGGGCGCGTTTTATCAGGTACTTTACGCCATCCTTGGAGGACCTGGCGGTAATGAAGCTCTATGCCTGTCGTCCGAACGACATCATCGATCTTCATAGTCAGGCATTCGTCGACCGACTTGATTGGGGGTTGCTCGAACGGCTTATATTCGACGAGGGAGAGGCGCTGGCGTCGTCGCCTTCGGAGCGGAGTTATCAAGAGATGGTCTGTGCATACAGGCAATACAAAAAGGAGGTGCTCGGTTGAATCTGACCTTTGAGGGATTCTTAAAAGGCTATTGCCGAGAGCTATCCGGACAGCAGTCGCTGAGTTTTAGAAAATTGGTTGAGCAGGCGACGACGGATGCGCCGTGCGTGGCGGAGCCTCTGTTTTTGCTCGCTTTGGCGCAAGGAAAAGCCGAATACGTTCTGGGTTTATCCGAGGGCTCGTGGATGGAACGGGATTACCGAGACGTTTTATCCTTGTACGGTCAAGCGGGTAGCATGGCGTCTCTATGCGCCAAAAGTGAGCTCCCTAATCGTTATGCCAACGTTTGGCGTGCGTATAGAGCGGTGAAGGAAAAGCCGGCGGCCGATAGAAGGGTGAACGCCCTGATGAGAAAGAAAACGCTGGAAGCATTGGAGGAATCGGGTGTAACGCGCTATGGCCTCTGCCGTGCTCTGCGCCTGAATAAAGGAAACGTATACGCATACTTGGCCGGCGATGACTCAAAGGTGAGCAGGAAAACGGCGCGCCGCATTATGGAATATGCGGAGGAGAGGGGCACCCAAGAAGGGGCCGGGCGCCCGGTGTGTGTGGCGGGGTAAGATTGATCGCGGTTTTGATTGGTGCTCGATTGGGTTTGTTGGGCGGAGATTATGTCTGCTATTGATATTGTGCTTGTTGCGATCGCCTTGGTGGCGGTGGGGGTTGCTGCGGCTTGCGCCCTTCAGCTCAAGAGCCTGCGTGCCGAGTTGCGGGAGCGTGGCGACAGTAGCGCGGAAACGCTGGCAGCACTCGAGCAGGTCAACAATGCGCTCGATGCCCTGAACGTCGCGCTGGCCGAAACTCGCCGCACGGCCAATGCCATCGCGCAGCAGCAGACGACAGATGCGGCCGTGGAGCAGCAACGTTACCTGACCATCGCACGTGAGTTTTCGCAAGCTGGTGACCGGATGGATGACCTGCGCCGCGAGACGGCCCAACAGCTCGGCACCAATCGCGAGGGCATCGAGCATCGCCTGGACAAGGTGCGCGAGACGGTCGATGCTCAGCTGGGCGCCATCCGCAAAGACAACAACGTGCAGCTCGATCAAATGCGTGCGACGGTGGACGAGAAGCTCTCCCGCACGCTCAACGATCGCCTGTCGGCATCGTTTAAGCAGGTGAGCGACCAGCTCGAGGCCGTGTACAAGGGCCTGGGCGACATGCAATCCATCGCCACCGGCGTGGGCGATCTTAAGCGCGTGCTGGGCAATGTGAAGGCGCGCGGTATTTTGGGCGAGGTGCAGCTGGGTGCGATCCTGACGGACATCCTCACACCCGACCAGTATCTGGAAAACGTTGCCACCAGGCCCGGAGCCTCGGAGCGTGTTGAGTTTGCCGTCAAGCTGCCGGTGGACGAGGGCGACCCCGTGCTGCTGCCGATTGACTCTAAGTTTCCGGGCGACGCGTACGAGCACTTGCTCGACGCGCAGGAGTCGGGCGATGCGGAGACCGTGGCGGCTGCGCGCAAGACGCTCGATATGATGGTGAAGCGCGAGGCAAAGGACATCTGCGAAAAGTACCTGAGTGTGCCGGCAACGACCAACTTTGGCATTATGTTCGTTCCGTTTGAGGGACTGTACGCCGAGGTCGTCAGCCGCCCCGGGCTTATCGAGACCCTGGGCCGCGACTATCACGTCAACGTTGCCGGTCCCAGCACCATGGCGGCCATCCTCAACAGTCTGCAGATGAGCTATCAGACGTTTAAGTTGCAAAAACGCACCGACGATGTACTGCGCGTGCTCTCCGCCGTCAAGGCCGAGCTGCCGCGCTATCAAAAGGCGCTGCGCCGCGCCCAGCAGCAGATCGAGACCGCGGGCAAAACGGTCGAGGGCATCATCACCACGCGCACCAACGTCATGGAGCGCAAGCTCAAGGACATCGACGCCCTGGAAGATGCCGAGGAGGCCGACGAGATTTTGGGGCTCACATCCGCGGAGCTGCTCGCAGGCCAAAAAGACGAGGACTAGCTGCATCTGACGGCGGGGCGCCTGCACAAGCACGGCGCGGGCGCTTTTCGCATCGTGCTTGCCTGGAGTGTGCTCCAATGTGCAACAATGGCGTTTCGCCCTATCAGACGCGAAAGGAAGCCCATGTCTCAGAGAAGCACCAGCCCGCTCAGCCGCTCCACCGTGCGCCGCACGCTGCAGCGGTTTTGGGGTGTCACGCGCACGCAGCCGCTGATTGTCTTTCTCTCGGTGTTCTCGTCGGCGGGCTACATCTTTTTGCTGACGTTTGCCAATACCTATGTGATGGCCCTCATTGTCGACCGCGTTCAAGCCGGTCCCGTGGCGGGTGACCAGGTGTTTGAGGTCTTCGGCCCCTATATCCTGGCGCTCGTACTCGTTAATCTGGTGGGTCAGATCCTCTCCAAGCTACAGGACTACACCGTCTACAAGCTCGAGATCGCAGGCAACTATCACCTGGCGCGTCTATGCTTCGACACGCTCTCCAACCAATCCATGACATTTCACACCAGCCGCTTTGGCGGATCACTCGTGAGCCAGACGAGCCGTTTTATGAGCGGCTATACGGGGCTGGTGGACGTGACGGTGTATTCGCTCATCCCCACCATCACCTCGGTCGTCTGCACCGTGGCCGCACTCGCCCCGGTGGTACCGACGTTTACCGTGATCCTGGTGTGCATCATGGTCGTCTACATTGCGTTTGTCTGGCTTATGTACAAGCGCATCATGCCGCTTTCGGCCGCGACGTCCGCTGCGCAGAACAAGCTCTCGGGCGTGCTCTCCGACGCGGTCACGAACATCTTGGCCGTCAAGACCTGTGGGCGCGAGGACTTTGAACGCGATCTGTTCGACGCCGCCGATCGTGCCGCGCGCGACGCCGAGACGGTCTCGATGCACGCCATGATGCAGCGCAACTTTACGACCTCGGGCCTTATCGTCATCACCATGGCCGTGGTGAGTGTGTTCGTGGCGGGCGGCAACGCGTGGTTTGGCATCTCGGCCGGCTCGCTCGTCATGATCTTTACCTACACCTATAACCTCACCATGCGCCTGAACTACGTAAGCTCCATGATGCAGCGCATCAACCGCGCTTTGGGCGATGCGGCCGAGATGACGCGCGTGCTGGACGAGCCGCGTCTGGTGGCAGACGACCCGGACGCCCCTGAGCTCAAAGTGACCGAGGGCGCGATTGATTTTGAGCACCTGAGCTTTGCGTACCGTGACGCTGCGGCGGGCGAGAGCGTGTTCGATGACCTGACACTTCATGTGGCGGCGGGCCAGCGCGTGGGCCTGGTGGGCAAATCGGGCTCGGGCAAGACGACGCTCACCAAGCTGCTGTTGCGCTTGGACGATGTGCAGGGCGGCCGTGTGCTCGTGGACGGCCAGGACGTCTCGCGCTGCACGCAGCAGAGCCTGCGCCGCCAGGTTGCCTACGTGCCGCAGGAGGCGCTGCTGTTCCACCGCTCCATTCGCGAAAACATTGCCTACGGTCGTCCCGACGCCACTGATGAGCAGATTCGCGAGGCCGCGCGCCTGGCCAACGCCCTGGAGTTTATCGACCGCTTGCCTCGTGGCTTTGACACCATGGTGGGCGAGCGCGGCGTCAAGCTCTCGGGCGGCCAGCGTCAGCGCGTGGCCATCGCCCGTGCCATCCTAACCGACGCGCCGATTCTAGTGCTCGACGAGGCGACCTCTGCCCTCGACAGCGAGTCCGAGGCGCTGGTGCAGGAGGCGCTCGAAAACCTGATGCGTGGACGCACCTCCATTGTGGTGGCGCACCGCCTGTCCACCGTGGCGGCGCTCGACCGCATTGTGGTGCTGGCCGATGGCGAGATCGTCGAGGACGGCACGCATGCGCAGCTCGTCGAGGCGGGTGGCGAGTATGCGAGCCTGTGGAGCCGTCAGACCGGCGCATTCTTGGAGGCGTAAGCGTCTCGGACGTGGGACAATTGTGTCCATAAGTTTATTGTGCCGTTGAGCCGAGGAGTCGTTATGCCACGCGAGACCAATGCCGCCAAACGAGAGCGCGCCGTTGAGGTGTGTGGGCGCCTCAACCGTCGCTATGGCCCGGTCGAGTGCTTTTTGGACCACGAGAATCCCTTCCGCCTGCTGATTGCGGTGCTGCTCTCGGCGCAAACGACCGACGCGCAGGTCAACAAGGTGACGCCGAAGCTGTTTGCCCAGTGGCCCACGCCCGAGGCCATGGCCGGGGCGAGCGTGGCTGACGTGGCGGGCACCATCAAGTCACTCGGCTTCTACAAGAGCAAAGCCAAGCATGCCGTCGAGGCCGCGCAGATGATCGTCGCCGACTATGGCGGCGAGGTGCCGGCCGACATGAAGGAACTCGTGAAGCTGCCGGGCGTGGGACGCAAGACGGCGAACATCGTGCTCAACGTGGGGTATGGCATCGTGGAGGGCATTGCGGTGGACACGCACGTCAACCGCATTGCGCACCGCCTGATGCTGAGTCCCAAGACGCATGCCAAGGAGCCGCTCAAGACCGAGCAGGATTTGCTCAAGATTTTGCCGCACGAGTATTGGGAGTCGGTCAACCATCAGTGGATCACCTTCGGTCGCGAGATCTGCGATGCCCGCAAACCCAAGTGTGACGAGTGTCCGCTGGCAGATTTGTGCCCCAGCGTGCGCGTAGCGGGGTAGGGCGGAACGCATTTTCGTCTGGCGTTTTTTGCGGGGCTGGGTTTGCCCTTGAGCCGGAGTCCTCTCCATGCGCTACCATGACAGACAATGTATTTGACGTACGACCCGCCGAGCTTGCCCCGGCGGGCTTTTGGCGTTGCGATGCCGGAGGAACAGCATGCTCATTCACCGTATAGCCGCGCAGCTCTACACTGCCGAGGCGCTGCAGACCGTCGAGGCCGGACTCGATGCCGGCGAGGACGTGACGCTGGCCGTGTCGCAGTCGGGCCGCACGCTTATGGCGGCCGCCCAGTTTGCGCGCCGTCCGCGCCCGACGGTCTACATTGTGAGTGGCGAGGATGCGGCCGATCGCGCCGCGCGCAGCCTTGCCGCCTACGTGGGGCTGGCGCACGTGTGCCGTTTTCCCGAGCGCAAGGACTATCCGTGGCGCGAGCAGGCGCCCGACGATGCCGTGGTGGCGCAGCGCTGCGAGGCTCTGGGGCGCATCGTGCGCGGGGACAACTGCATCATGGTTGCCTCGGCCCGCGCGCTGCTGCGCTGCGTGCCGCCGGTCGAGAGCCGCTATTGGGAGTCCACGACCTTTGCGGTGGGCGAGGAGATTCCTTTTGATGAGGTGCCGCAGCGCCTAGTGGGCATGGGCTACACCAATGCCGGCGCCGCCGACGCGCCCGGTCTGTTTCGCGTGCACGGCGACACCGTCGAGGTGTTTCCCGCGCAGGAAAAAGCGCCCGTGCGCATTGAGTTCTTTGGCGACGAGATCGACCGCATCCGTCGCATGGTGAGCTCAACGGGGCAGACCATCGGTAACGAAAACAGCATCGAGATCTTCCCCTGCCGTGAGCTGGCGCTTACCGACGAGGCCGTCCACAACATGCATGTGGCGCTCTATCGCGCCAGCCAGGACGACAGCAAGCTGGCCGCATTGCTCGAGATGGTGGATGCGCGCATCGTTACACCCGAGCTCGACCGCTTTTTGCCGGTAATGTACGGCCAGACCGTGAGCCCGCTGGCGCACGTGAGCGGCAAGGCGCTCGTGGTGCTGTCCGAGCCGCGCTCGCTGTTCGACGATTGCCTGCGTGCCTACGAGGATATCGAGGCGCGTGCTGGCGAGGCAGGGATTGACCGGCTGGATGGCCTGTATGTACGTGCCCAGCAGCTCGATTTTGGTGCCCAGCAGCGCCTGAACTACGTGAGCCTGATCCGTGCCGGCGGCGCGGTGACGGCGGAGCTCAAGATTGAGCAGCCGGCCATTGCGGGCTCGGACAATCGCTTTATGACGCGCATTCAGGAAGTCGTGGGCAAGCGCTACGCCTGCGTGTTTGCCATTCCCGACCGCGGTGCGCGCGAGTCGATGGAGCTCACCTTTGGCGACGAGGGCATTACCTTTGAGGAGTCGCTGACCGCGGCGCCCGAAAATGCCGGTGCTATCGGCGACCGCGTGCGCGTGGCGGCGGCGGATTCTGCCGATCGTGCTGCACGTCAGGAGGCCCATGCTTTCATTCGCGAGCGTAAGGCCGACGCGCTCAACGCCCGCTCGCTCGAGGCGGGCGCCGCGCAGGCTGCCGCCGGCGCTGCCGTGCCCACCATCTCGCGCGGGCGCGTGACCTTTGTGGACGCTGCCCTGCCGCAGGGCGTGGTGGTGCCCGACGCCAATTTGGCCGTGTTCTCGATCGCCGACCTCAATGCCCGCATGGATGCCAACCGCGCGCGCAGCCGCCGCAAGGTTGACATTACGCAGATCACGTTCCCGTTTAAGCCGGGCGACTACGTGGTGCATGCCACCCACGGCATCGCGCTCTTTAGCGAGATTGCGCGCCAGGAAGTGGGCGGCAAGGAACGCGACTACTTTTTGCTGGAATATGCCGACGGTGACAAGCTCTACGTGCCGTTGGAGCAGGTCGACCGCATCACGCGATACGTCGGTCCTGACGGCGACAAGCCGCGCCTGACCAGGCTCAACACCGCCGACTGGACGCGTGCCACCAACAAGGCGCGCAAGAACGCCAAAAAGCTGGCGTTTGACCTGGTCGATCTGTATACGCGCCGCTCGTCGATTACCGGTATCGCCTGCCCGCCCGACACGCCCGAGCAGATCGAGATGGAGCAGAGCTTCCCTTACGACGAGACGCGCGACCAGCTGGAGGCCATCGCCGACATCAAGGCCGACATGGAGGCGCCCAAGCCCATGGATCGCCTGCTGTGCGGCGACGTGGGTTTCGGCAAGACCGAGGTTGCCCTGCGCGCGGCGTTTAAGTGCGTGGACTCCGGCCGCCAAGTCATGGTGCTCTGCCCCACGACCATTCTGGCCCAGCAGCACTACGAGACGTTCTTTGAGCGCTTTGCCCCGTTTGGCCTCGAGGTCGAAGTGCTCAGCCGCTTCCGCACCCCGGCGCAGCAGAAGCGCGCGCTCAAGGCGTTTGCCGAGGGCACGATTGATGTGCTCATCGGCACGCATCGTCTGCTTTCGGCCGATGTGAACCCCAAGAACCTGGGCCTGGTGATCATTGACGAGGAGCAGCGCTTTGGCGTGCAGCACAAGGAGCAGCTCAAGAACCTGCGCGAGCAGATTGACGTGCTCACGCTTTCGGCAACGCCGATTCCGCGAACCATGCAGATGGCCACGAGCGGCGTGCGCGACATGAGCCTGATCACGACGCCGCCGACCGGGCGCCGCCCCGTAATCGTGCACGTGGGAGAGTACGACCCCGACGTGGTGAGCGCGGCGATTCGCCTGGAGGTGGGTCGCGGCGGTCAGGTGTACTACGTGTCCAACCGCGTCAAGACCATCGACGACGCCGTGGCGCGCGTGCACGAGGCCGCGCCCGAGGCGCGCGTGGGCGTAGCGCACGGCAAGATGAGCCCGCGCGAGGTCGAGGATGTGATGATCGAGTTCGCGACCAAAAAGATCGACGTGCTCATCGCCACGACCATCGTGGAGAGCGGCATCGACAACGCGACCGCCAACACGCTCATCATCGAGGACTCGCAGCGCCTGGGTCTGGCACAGCTCTACCAGCTCAAGGGCCGTGTGGGCCGCTCTGCCACGCAGGCCTACGCGTACTTTATGTTCCCGGGCGAGCTGCCGCTCACCGAGGAGGCGACGGCGCGCCTGACCGCACTTTCCGAGTTCCAGGACCTGGGCAGCGGCATGCGCATCGCCATGCGCGACCTGGAGATTCGCGGTGCCGGCTCGCTTATGGGAGCCGAGCAGCACGGCAACCTGTCGAGCGTGGGCTTTGACCTGTTTACGCAGATGCTGGGCCAGGCCGTGGCTGAGGCGCGCGGCGATGACGACGCCGGCGTGGAGGCGGCGAGCGTGGGTATTAACCTGCCGGCCGACTACTTCTTGTCCGAGGAGTACCTGCCGGCGGTGGATCAGCGCGTGCTCGTGTACCGTAAGCTCGCAGCGGCCGAGGACCTAGAGAGCATCGATGAGGTGCAGGAGGAGACCGAGGCTGCGCATGGCGAGCTGCCGCTGGCGGGACTCAACCTGTTCAATCGCGCACGAATCCGCATTCGCGGCGAGCGCCTGGGGCTCGAGAGCGTCACGCTCAGTGGCGGCCGCATCACGTTTTTGGGCGTTGACGTGCCCAAGAAGGTGGCCTTTGAGCTTAAGACCCGCTATGGCGCGGTGAACTTCCCCAAGAGCCGCAAGCTGTCGGTACCCTACAAGGCAGGCGCCGGTGCGGGCAGCGGCCTGGGTCGCGGTCTCGACGCCAACGACGGCACCGGCCCCGTGGCCGCGGCACTCATGCTGCTGCAACAGCTGGGTGCTAGTGATGATGACTAACGAGTAGGGGACGTGGCGGGACGAAGTCATCTTTGTCCTGCCATGTTGCAGGTTGATTCTAGGCCCATCGAAAGGAAAGCATGTTCGGATACATCTATAAGAAAGATGTCGCCATTATCGCGGTTGTCCTGTGCCTTTGTCTGGGCGTGGGCAGTTTCTTCGATTATCAGATCTCGAGCGCGCTGTTCAACGTCGGCAGCATGTACGGCCGCTTTATCGAGGCCGCCGGCGAGCTGCCGTTCGAGCTGACGGCGAGCGTCGCGGGCGTTATGCTCGTACGCGCGGTGCGTCCCGACTCCAGGGGGAGCAAATGGCTCGCCGTGCTGGGCGTTCTGATCAACGTTGGCCTGGCCGGCTACGAGATCGTTTCGTCCCTGCGGGTTAGCGGTAAGCTCATTGCCGTTCAGCTGGTGCTGACGTTTGTGCTGGTCATCGCTGCCAACCTTATCATCTATCGCCTCACGCGCACGACCGAGCCCGTTGAGCTCACGCGCTGGGCGTTGATGGTGCTTGCCGTGTGGGTCGCTCAGGCCATTATCCTCAACGTGATCGTCAAGCCGCTGTGGTCGCGCCCGCGCATGCGCGTGATCGAGGTCACGCCGGGGCTCAATTTTCAGCCGTGGTGGGTAATCGGCAATCCCGACAAGTGGACCTATATCGCCGCCGGCGTGATCAAGGACGGGTTCAAGTCGTTTGCGAGCGGACACACGGCGCATGCGGCGATCGGCCTTATGCTCGCCGGGCTTCCCGCGGCGGCTTTTAAGGAAAAACCTTCGCGTCGCCGCGTGATCTTTTGGGCGGCAGCTGTGGTCGCGGCGCTCGTCGCGTTTGGCCGCATCGTGATCGGCGCACACTTTTTGAGCGACGTGAGCTGCGGCTTTGCCCTGGTGCTGGTGCTTGAGTGTCTCGCCGCGCGCATTGCCTATCCCAACGGCGTACAATAGCTCCGTTTGAATCATCTGGCCGATACCCGGTAAGAGAGGATTGCCATGCTCGCGTTCAACAACGATTATTCCCACGGCGCACACCCGGCGGTGCTGCAGGCGCTCGTCGACACCAATATGGAGCCGCAGCCCGGCTACGGTACCGATGCGCACACCGAGCGCGCCAAGCAACTTATTCGCGAGGCCTGCCAGGCTCCCGATGCCGACGTGTTTTTTCTGGTGGGCGGTACGCAGGCCAACGCGACGGTGATCGACATGTTGCTTGCGCCGTACGAGGGCGTCGTTGCTGCCGAGACCGGCCACGTCGCCTGCCACGAGGCGGGTGCCATCGAGTTTGGCGGCCACAAGGTGCTCACCATCCCCGGCTATGAGGGCAAGATGCACGCCGAGGACCTCGAGAGCTATATCCAGGTGTTCTACGAAAACGAGAGCTACGAGCACACAGTGTTTCCGGGTGCCGTGTACGTGAGCCTATCGACCGAGTACGGCACGCTGTACTCCAAGGCCGAGCTCGCGGCGATTCACGCAGTGTGCCAGAAGCGCGAGATTCCGCTGTTTGTGGATGGCGCCCGCCTGGCCTATGCGCTGGCGGCCGATGAGTGCGACATTACCCTGCCCGAGCTGGCACAGCTGTGTGACGTGTTCTACATCGGCGGCACCAAGTGCGGCGCGCTCTGCGGCGAGGCTGTGGTGTTTTGCGGCATGCACGCCCCGGCGCATCCCATTCCGCGTATTAAACAGCACGGTGCGTTGCTGGCCAAGGGCCGCCTGACGGGCGTGCAGTTTGAGGCACTCTTTACCGACGGCCTGTATTTTGAGATTGGTCGCCAGGCGATTGAAACCGCGCAGGCGCTTCGTCACGTGCTGCACGAGCACGGTTACCGGTTCTTCTTGGAGACGCCGACTAACCAGCAGTTCGTGATTCTGCCCAACGAGGATATGGCGCGCATTCGCGAGCATGCCTCGATCGAGTACTGGGAAAAGTACGACGAGACCCACACGGTGGTGCGTTTTTGTACCAGCTGGGCCACGACGCAGGAGGACATCGACGCACTGGCGGCTGTCCTGTAGCCTGATGTAATGACGAGGGGCCGCCTTGCGCTGGGTTTGGCGCA
>CAJKGV010000007.1:0-21911 GCA_905199455.1 Collinsella aerofaciens
TGCAATGGAGCCAGCGACCGGGCTCGAACCGGTGACCCCCGCTTTACGAGAGCGGTGCTCTACCAACTGAGCTACGCTGGCGGCCATGTGGTGACGCAACTGAGGCGTCAACGGCTGTCTATGATACGGGACATCGCACATCCGCGCAAGTGTTCTGACGGCTTTTCTCACTTTAAATGCACTAATATTGGAGACGTGATGTCTGCGGCGTCCATTTGGCGCTTGACCTGCTATTGAGCTGGTGGCCGACGTCCCGCTCATATGGGTCTCAAACAGAATGGGGCAGCCATGGCTCAACCCAAGATCCTTCTCACGCGTATCGATGACCGTTTCATTTACGGGCAAGACGTTGAGCTGTGGAATGAGGCGGTTGGTTCCAATCTCGTCCTAATCGTCAACGACGAGATTGCGGCTGATTCGCGCCAATGGGCGCCTATGAGGGTCGCGGCGCCCGAGGGCGTGTGGACACGGTTTTTCTCGGTGCAAAAGGCCATCGACATCATTCATACCGCAACGCCGCGTCAATGGATTTTGATCATGGTGGCCTCACCCGCCGATGCGCTCGCGCTGGTTAAGGGCGGTGTGCCGATCACCAAGATCAGCATTGGCCATATGCAGGCAGGGGAGGGCAAGCGTCCCGCAACACCCGCAGTCGCCATAGACGATGCAGACGTCGCTGCTCTCAGAGAGCTGCAAAAGCTCGGCATAGAACTAGAAATCCGCTACCTCCCCAGCTCCAACCCCGACCCCATTCAACTAGTCATTTAAGAACGTCCCCAATGACTAGGTAGAAAAACGCCCGTCGGCGGTGTGCCGGCGGGCGCTGCTGTGCGATATGTTGCGTTATGGGCTTAGTGCCTCATAAAGTGGTATTCGATCACATTACTGTAGGGGTGACCCGGGCCCACAATGCCCTGCGGGAACAGCGGCTGGTGCGGCGTGTCGGGGTACATCTCGGCCTCGAGGGCAAAGCCGGCGCCCCAGCCGTAGTTGGCATCGTCCTTGGCATGCTCGTCGCCCAGCCAATTGCCGGTGTAGAGCTGCACACCCGGGGCGGTGGTGTAGTAATCCAGCTCACGGCCGGTCCACATCTCCTCGACGTGCAGGGCGCGGCGCAGGTTGCGACCGTACTGGTAGTCATCGATGCACAGGCAGTGGTCGTAGCCGCGTGCCTGCTTAATCTGTGGATCGTCGGCCTCCATGCCGGGTGCAACGGGGCGCAGCTCACGGAAGTCAAACGGCGTGCCCTCGACCGGAGCAATCTCGCCGGTGGGGATGTTCTGCTCGTTGATGGGCAGGTAGTGGGCGGCGTTGGCAACAAAGAAATGCTCGCAGTCCATGCCGGCGTTATGGCCGGCAAGGTTAAAGTACGTGTGATTGGTCATGGACACGTAGGTGGCACGGTCGCTCTCGCAGCCATATTCGATACGGAAGCAGCCAGTGCGCGTCACGGTAAACACGGCCGTAAAGGTGCGGTTGCCGGGAAGGCCCAGCTCACCGTCCTCAAGCGAGGTGGTCATGCGAACGGCATTGTGGACCTCGTCGAGCTCAACGTCCCATACACGCTTGTGCAGACCATGCTCAAGATCGCTGTGCAGGTTGTTGGCGCCCTCGTTGGCGGGCATATGCCAGTCCGTGCCGTCGATGGTAATCGTGGCACCCGCGGTGCGGTTTGCCACGGGGCCGATGGTCGCGCCAAAGCAGGCGGGGTTGTCAAAGTAATCCTCGAGCTTATCGAAGCCCAGCACCACATCGCGCACGTTGCCGGGGATGTCGGGCACATCGATGCCCAACACGGTGGCGCCATAGTCCATAATGCGAACGCAGATCTCGGGCCCGTTGAGGGTGTAACGATGAACGGGGGTACCGCACGGCGCGGTGCCGAAAAGCTCGGAAGTGATCATTTGGTTCCTAACATCGAGGTATTTCCGACAAACTGTAGCGCGAACACGCGAGATTATCACTACACCCCACTAAAGCAGGGGGTATTTTTCTCAAAAAAGTGATGATTGGAGCTGTGCGGGCGTTCATTTTTGACGCGCACGAGTCTGATACAATTTGTTCGTTACTGTTTGAATGATATGCGCGCAAAGAACGGCGAGGATTCATCGTGATTAAGGCAGAGCGACAGGATAAGGTTCGTCAGCTGCTCGAAGAGCAGGGCACGGTCTCGGTCAAGGAGATTTCGGATGCACTGGGCGTCTCGGATATGACGATCCGTCGCGATCTTGAGGAGCTTGCGAGCCTGGGCGAGATCGAGCGCGTGCACGGCGGAGCCCGCAGTGCACAGGGCCGTCCCCACGCTATGTTGCGCCATGAGTATTCGCACAGCGAAAAGCGCACTAAGCATGCCGAGGAAAAGCTGCAGATTGCGCGCCGTGCTGTGGAGCTTATCGAGGAGGGCTCGACCATCTTTTTGGGCACGGGCACTACGGTGGAACAGATGGCCTCGATGCTGCCGGCGTGCCGCCTGCGCATTGTGACCAACTCGCTTTCGGTGTTTAACCTGCTCGAGGCGCGCGAAGACTGCGACCTGTGCCTCGTGGGCGGTATGTACCGTCGCCGCACCGCCGCTTTTGTGGGACCAACGGCCGAGGATACCCTGCGCGCGCTGGGCATCGATGCGGCATTTATCGGCGCCAATGGCATTCTGGATGGCGACGTGTCTACGTCCAACATGGACGAGGGCCGTATCCAGCAGCTCGCCTTTAGCAAGGCCGACTCGCGCTATCTGATCGCCGACTCCAGCAAGATCGGCAAGCGCGACTTCTACACCTTCTGCCGCCTGGACAGCCTGGACGCCGTGGTGTGCGAGCCGGGTATTACCGCCGAGGATCGCGCTGCAATCGAGGAGCACACGCAGGTAATCTGCTAACTAGCGCTGCAGGCGATACTTCTGCCCCTTGCCGTGGCGAGGAATTGGCGTGTCAATATGACGCGCCAATAGTTTTGGGCAACAAGGGTAAGGCCATTCTGAGATATGGCTAGACTCCGTATCTCGCTTTGATATCCCTTGAGAATGAATCGTAGTCTTCGTAGAGTGCGTCTCTGCTTTCATCTTCGGCGCGGTTCATACGTTCAAGGAGTTTATCCTTTGGGGATCCTTGTTTTATTGCTGGCTCGCTATCGGGTATTGCAGATTGCAAGAATAATTCCAGAGCGTGGACGTCTTTAAGTATGTAGCCCGTCGAACGACCCGCTCCTGTTTTTTCGATTGCACTGCAACTAACGAGCTGGCTGAGGGTTCGTTTAACGGTTACTTCGCTGATATCGGGGCAGTTGGACTGGATGTCGGATTTCTTAATGACGCCGGGTTTCTGCTGAAATAGAGCCGCTATGCGCGCTTGCTTCGACACGGGGCGAGTGCTGAATTCAATCAGGGTGTGCTGTTCGAGCTGTCGGTAAGCCGCCAGTATGGTTCCGAGCATGAATCGGATAAAGGGAACCTCGCTGTTTTCGTTTTCATTCCATCCAGTGGAACTTGCAGCGAGGGCACTGTAGTAGAGCGCCTTGTTGTCTTCAATAAGTCGTTCGATGCTGACGTAGCGCGCAACGTCGTATCCAGTCTTTTCGAGCAGCAGCGTTGTAAGGAGTCGGCTCATCCTGCCATTGCCATCGTTGAAGGGATGAATACTGACAAAATCGAAGATAAAGCGGAGCGATATAAGGAGGGGATCGCATGCCTGGCGAGACAAGGCATCGTTGAGGGAGCGACAGGCTTCTTCGATAAGTCCCGGGGTTGCTAGAGCCGAAGGAGGCCTAAAGCGCACAAATCGATTACCTTGATCGTCGATGGAGACGATTTCGTTATCGCTGTCTTTCCAATGGCCCCCATACGAGATTGCTGTGTGTGCCATGAGGTCACGATGCAGCTGCAGAATGACAGATGGCGTTACTGGAATGGAATCGTGTTGCTCGTGAATAAGCGACAGCACATCTCGGTATCCAGCGATTTCTTCCTCTGCGCGGGAACTTGGCTTGGCGGAATACGCCATGATCGCTTTGAGTCTTTTTTGGGTGGTAAAAATTCCTTCAAGTCCGTTGGAGGATCGGGTGCTTTGGATCTTAGCCTCCTCCATTAGGGACGATAGAAGCTCGGGTTTGACTTGACTCAGAGCAAGCTGACGGCCTTTATGCTCGCGTATCGAGAGGAGGAGGTTGGTGATTGGAGTTGCTTCGAGTTCCGCTGGGACTGTGGTGTAATCGAACTGGCGCATGCGGCTCCTTTCGGTATCACGAACATACTTTCGATATCATAATACCATTAAATGATACCGAAAGTATGTTCGTGATACCGAAAACTAGAAACCATGCTTCATAACTGTTTGGAAAGTTCGGATTTGACTATCTTATTGTCTTGATCTGTAACAGGTAAGACCGAAAACCCCTGCTAGATGTTACAGATCGAGACAAACGGCCTGATCGGGCCCACCAAAACAAAAAGGCCGCATGCGAACCCGCGGAGGGATTCGCATGCGGCCGACAGGGGGTATGCGGCGGAAATTAGGCCATGAGCAGGCCGGTCTCCGCGACGTTCTTGTACCAGTACGCGCTCGCCTTGGGGTAGCGCTTCTGGGTCTCAAAGTCGATGTAGAACAGGCCGTAACGTTTGTTATAGCCGTTGGTCCAGGAGAACTGATCCTGCAGCGACCACACAAAGTAGCCGTCGACGTTCACGCCGCCGTCGATTGCCTTGAGGATCCACGCGAGATGCTGGCGCATGTAGTCGATACGAGGGGCGTCGTCGATAAAGCCGTCCTCGAAGTCGTCCTTATAGCCCATGCCGTTCTCGGTGATGTAGATCTTCTTGTAGTTGGGGTAATCGTTCTTAATGCGGAGCAGCAGGTCGTAGAGGCCCTCGGGATAGATGATCCAGTCCCAATCGGTGGTGGGTACGCCCTCACGCACGCATGACTCGCCCACGCCCTTGAGGAACCAGCGCGAGGAGCCCTTGTCGCCGGTGCCATTGTGGTTGATGTCGTTTTCGCCCTCGGCGGCACGCAAGAACTGGCACTTGTAGGTGTTGACGCCCAGGCAATCGTTGTAGGGGAGCGCGGCGGTCAGCGCGGCGATGTCCTCGTCGCGAACGTCGAGCTCGCCGCCGGCGATGTTGGCCAGCTTGGTCGCAGCCTCCATGGTGTCGGCTGCATAGTGGCCGCGGAAGGTGGCGTCGAGTACCCAGCGGTTGTTGATGACGTCGGCCATGCGAGCTGCCTCGCAGTCGGCGGCGTTGTTGGGATCGAGGGGATACTTGGGCTCCAGGTTCTGGACAATGCCGATCTCGCCCTCAAAGCCGCCCTCATGGAAGGCGACGACAGCCTTGGCGTGGGCCACCATCATGTTGTGCATGAGCTGGAAGGCCTTGTCCAAGCGATACTTCTCGCCGTGCGGCCAGTTGCCGACGATAAAGCTGCCCTCGGCGGTCGCGGGAATCTCGTTAAAGGTAAACCAGTGCTTGACCTCGGTGAACTCGGCAAAGCAAAACTTGGCGTACTCGACAAAGGCATCGATGGTCGTGCGCGTCAGGAAGCCCTCGCCACCGTCCTGGTAGAAGGCCTCGGGAGTGTCAAAGTGATCGAGCGTGACATAGGGGATAACGCCGGCTTTGTTGCAGGTGACAAAGAGCTCGTGATAGAAGGCAACGCCCTCGGGGTTAATCTCACCAGTGCCGTTGGGGAAGATGCGGCTCCAAGCGATGGAGACGCGGATGCCGTTGATGCCGAAGCGCTGGCACAGGTCGATATCGACCGGATACTTGTTGTAGAAATCGCTTGCGGGGTCGGGGGAGAAGCGACCCTGAGCAGCCAGGAAATCGTCCCAGGGCACTTTGCCCTTGCCGTGCGTGCGGGTCTCGCCCTCAACCTGGTAAGCGGCGGTGGCGCCGCCAAACACAAAGCCGTCGGGGAACTTCATGGGATTGGTCATGAGTCATCCTTTCTGTGGGATACGAATAGGGAGAGGTGCCCGAACTGGGGATTCGGGCACCAACAGAGGGAGGTAACTAGTCGAGGTTCTCGCGGAGCCACTTGATGGCGCCGGCGGGGTCGCGGGTAAGGTCGATATATTCCTTGCCGCGCGGGGCGAGCAGCTTAATGCCCAGACGATCGGTGTCGGCCTTCATGTCGTTGTAGTAGCTACGGACCTGCGGGGCGAGCACGATAACGTCGTACTGATCCATGATGGCAGTGTGCTGGCCATAGGCGCCTGCGGAGGAAGCGATGTTCTCTCCGGTCTGTGCGGCACCTTCCTTGATGGCGTTGGCGAGCATGGCAGAGGTGCCGGCGCCGGCGCACAGGACGAGGACCTTCAGGCCATCGACATCCTTCTTGGCGGATGCATCGGCAGCGGGCTCGGGCTGATCGGCGACAGGCTTGCTGTCGGCGGCGGCAACAGTCGTCTCGACGGAAGCGGTAGCCTGCTCGACAGCGGGCGCAGGGGCGTTGGCGGCGATGGCAGCGGCACCATCGGACTCGAGACCCAGCTCGGCGGCGCGCTCGGCTTCCTGGTCGCAGAGCAGCTTATCGTACGCCTTCAAGAACGGCAGGTAGATGATGGCGTCCAGCAAGATGATGATTGCGACAAACACCAGGGCGATAAGCTGGAAGTTCGTGGTGATGAAGATGCCGATGGGGGCGGGGGTGGCCCAAGGCACCACGAAGGAGAAGCCGTTCATGCCCACGTTATCGATAAAGAACTTGGCAACACTCACGTTGACGCAGCCGGCGGCAACAAAGGGGATGAGCATGTAGGGGTTAAGGATCATCGGCGCGCCAAAGAGCAGCGGCTCGTTGACGGCGAAGGCAACAGGAACGATCGAGGCCTTACCGACGGCTTTGAGCTGCTTGGACTTCATAAAGAGAATCAGCAGAAGCGGCACGATGAACGTGGCGCCGGTGCCGCCGAACT
Organism: Collinsella aerofaciens; assembly: GCA_905199455.1. GTDB lineage: Bacteria > Actinomycetota > Coriobacteriia > Coriobacteriales > Coriobacteriaceae > Collinsella > Collinsella aerofaciens_AW. Next base: position 6,907 of record CAJKGV010000007.1, read on the forward strand.
CACCCACGAGCGACATGTTAAAGGTGAGGGAATGGGCGGGGTGACCACCGGCCAGCAGAACCTGCAGGTTCTCGGCCTGGTTGGCAAGACGGATGGGGTCGATGCCCGGCTGGACGATCGAGGGGCCGTGGACGCCGATGAACCAGAAGAACGCGGTGGCTGCCTGGATAAGGATAAGGCCAGGATAGGTTTCTGCAGCGGTGAAGAGCGGGGAGAGCAGTTTGATAAGCAGCTCGGAGAACGGAACGCCCATGAGGTTGCGCACGATGACATCGATGATGCCGCAGATGATGACGGCACCGCCAAAGGGGATAATGTCGCGGAAGTTCTGAGCGATGGCGCCCGGGACCTCCTTGGGCAGCTTAATGGTCAGATCGCGCGAGACGCAGAATTTGTAGACCCACACGGTAATGAACGCGGCGATATAGGCCGAGAACAGACCGCGCGTGCCCATGCTGGTGCAATCGAAGACCGAAAGTTCGGAGCCGTTGAACTTGGTGGTGAACTGCGTGACTGCGAGCAGCAGCATGCTGCACTGGGCGGCAACCATGGTGGAGCCGTCGTTGAGCACCTTGCCGGCGGGCATGCGACGGTTCATGGAAGCCGTAAAGTTCTTGGCGGTGGTGCCGGCAACCATGATGCCCATGACGCCCATGGTGAAGTTGTACAGCTTGTTGCACCAGTCGATGAGCGGCTGGGGCAGCGTGATGCCAACTACGCCAGGAAGGGTGGCAATCAGTAGGAAGATCGAAGAGGTGAGGACGATGGGCATGCACCCAAGGAATCCGTCCTTAATGGCCTGGAGGTAGACGTTCCTCGAGATCTTCTCAAAGAACGGTTGATGCTTTTCGAGCATCTTTACGATGGCGTCCATAGAGCTCCTTTGCTACTTGATGCGCGATGCATGTGGATGGAACTGGTCGTCGATGGATGGTCAGGACTGCCCGGAAACCTTCCTGCTTAAGGAAGGCATTGCGAAATGACAACGTTGTCATTTCGTTAATGACAACGTAAGACATTTTTGGAAGAGCAACAAGGATTTACGGGTGAACGGTCGATATTGTCCGGTAAACGGCTGATTTGTCAGTCGGGCAGGTAGTGTATGCTAGAACGCAAAAAACAAGCGATGCGAAACCGACTGGAGAAGTAGTGGCAACGATGGACAAGAAAAAAGTCTCAATGAACGATGTGGCAGTTGCCGCGGGCGTTTCTCTCAAGACGGTGTCGCGCGTGATCAACGAGCCCGATAGCGTGCGCGAGTCGACGCGCGATAGGGTCCATGCTGCCATGGAGGCGCTTGGGTTCCGGGCGAACTTTGCCGCGCGTTCACTCAAGTTGGGCCGTTACGGGTGTATCGGCGTGGTGATGTTCCACTTGTCGGGCGGCGCCGTGGACATGATTGACGGTATCGCAGATGCCGCCGAAGAGCGTGGTTTTGCGCTTACGATGATCAAAAAGCGGGCGGGGGAGAAGATGACCCTTGCCGATGCTGCGCGTAGGATGTCGCAGCTTCCCGTCGACGGCATGATCTTCAACCTGCGTCAGATGGTCGATGACTTTGATACCTTTGAGGCGCCGAAAGACCTCAAGACGGTGATTATCACGCCGATGGAACATCCTACCTGCTCTACCGTCAGTGACGACCAAGAGGGTGGCGCGCGTATGGCGTGCGAGTACTTTTTGGACCACGGTCACAAGAACGTGTACTTCGTTTCGGGTAAGAAAGAGTCGCTGTCGAGCCAGTGCCGTATGAAAGGTTGGCGTGCGGCACTCGAGGCGCGTGGCATTGAGCCGCCCGAGCCTCTGCAAGGCGATTGGAATGCGGATAGTGGCTATGCCGCGGGCCTTGTGCTTGCCGATAAACCCGATTGCACGGCGATCCTCGCTGCTAACGACTGCATGGCAAACGGCGTGATGATGGCTCTACGTGACAAAGGGCTCAGTGTGCCCGAAGACGTGTCCGTGATCGGCTTCGACGATGAGCTTTACAAGACGATTCCCAACTCGATTCTAACGTCGGTGAAGTTTCGCCACCGCGAGCTGGGCATCCGTGCGCTTAACGAGGTCGTCGCAGGCCTTGAGGCTCCGAGCTCCAGAAGCCGTACGCTCGTCTCGGGCGTGTTGGTCGAGCGTTCCAGCGTGAAGGACCTGCGGGCGTAGACGTGCTCGGCTCGTTCATCTCAATCTGTAACAGCTGGAGCCGAAAAACTCGGCTAGATGTTACAGATTGAGATGAACAGGAGGACGGGTGTGGTCTAAACAAAATGGCCCGCGCATCACACAACGATGCACGGGCCATTTATTGTCTGCGAGCGGCAGGTGGTGTCAGCGTCTTATGCCTCGAGGTTTTCCTCGATCCAGGCGACGGCACCCTTGGGATCCTTAGTGAGGTCGATGTACTGTTTGCCCTTGGGCGACAGCAGCGTGATGCCCAGGCGGTCGGTGTCGGCCTTCATCTCGTTGTAATAGGTGCGAACCTGCGGAGCCAGGACGATGACGTTGTACTGGTCCATGATGGCGTAGTGACTGCCGTAGGCACCGGCGTTGGCGGTAATGTCGATGCCCAGCTCGTCGGCGCCTTCCTTAAGCGCGTTGGCGAGCAGTGCAGAGGTGCCGGCGCCAGCGCACAGAACCAGAACCCTCAAATCCTTGCCCTTAAGGGCGGAAGGAGCTGCGGAGGCCTCAGTGGCAGAAGCGGTCTCGACAACAGGAGCCTCAACGGCGGGGGCGGCAGCGGTCTTGACGGCCTTGGTCTCCTCGGCCTCTTCTTCGGCCAGGGTCTCGGCCTCCTGCTTGCACAGGACGTTGTCGTAGGCCTTGCAGAACGGGTAGTAGATCAAGAAGTCAACGACTAGCAGGACGACAACCAGGACCAGAGAGATCGGCTGGAAGTTGGTGTCGATGAAGGTGCCGATCGGTCCGGGGAGTGCCCACGGCATGGCATAGATAAAGCCGTTCATGCCCAAAAAGTCGATGAAGAACTTACCAATGAGGACGTTGGCCACGGGGGCAAACAGGAACGGGATCAGGAAGTACGGGTTGAGGATGATGGGCGCGGCGAACAGCAGCGGCTCGTTGACGGCGAACATCACGGGCACGACAGAGGCTTTGCCGACGGCCTTGAGCTGCTTGGAGCGCATAAAGAGCAGGAAGATGATCGGGACAATGAACGTGGCGCCGGTGCCGCCGAGTTCGCCGATGTAGTTACCGAAGTTCTCGGTCAGGGCGAGGGCGGGGTGACCGCCGGCCTGCAGCGTGGCGAGGTTGGTGGTGATGTTGCCAAACAGCGCGGCGTTGAGGGCAGGCTTAACGACCGAGGGGCCGTGGATGCCCATGAACCAGAACAGCGGGATCATGAACCAGATGAGGGCGAGGCCGGCGTAGGAATCGGCAGCGGCGAACAGCGGGCTCACCAGCGTGGAGATGACGTTGGCAAACGGGACGGCCAAGCAGGTGCGGCAGATAACGTCGATGACGGCGACAAACAGGATGGAGAAGCTGAAGGCGAAGATGTCGCGGAAGTTCTGGGCGATGGCGCCGGGAACTTCTTTGGGCAGCTTGATGGTGATGTCTCGCTTAATGCAGAAGGCATAGATGTTGACCGTGGCAAATGCGGCGACAAAGGAGCTCAGCAGGCCCTTGGTGCCCATGTTGTCGGTAAAGAACACCGAGACATCGGCGCCGTCGATCTTGGCACTCGTCTGGGTAACGGCCAAGATGAGCATAGCGCACATGGCGGCGACCATGGTGCTCGTGGCGTTGATGGCCTTGCCGGCAGGCATGCGGCGGTTCTTGGAGCCGGTCAGCGCGCTTGCGGTGGTGCCGGCGACCATGATGCCCACGACGCCCATCGTGAAGTTGTAAACCTTGTTGCAGAAGTTCACGACGTCGACGTTCCACCAGTCGGGCAGCGTAAAGCCACCGACCGTGGCGACAACGCCCGGCAGGGTCGAAATAAGCAGGAAGACAGAAGAAGACAGAATGATGGGCATTGCTGCCAAAAAGCCGTCTTTAATGGCCTGAAGGTAGATGTTCTTAGAGACCTTGTCGAAGTACGGCTGACCTTTCTCCAAGAACTTAACGATCGATTCCATAGTTCACGCTCCTCTTTGCATGAAATCTTAATGGCATGGACGTTGAAAACCTATATGGTCTCCCGCTTGCTAAAAGCCCGGGTGCAGGCGGGGTCGGTCCCAGGGGGAGAGAGGGGAGCGGCTGGGTTTGCATCGCATAGGGCCGCTCCCCTCTCGGGGGAAAGCGAGGCGATGCGCTACTGCGCGTCCGCCATGGTGTCGGCGAGCTCCTTGTACCAGAGTGCCGACTGCTTGATGTAGCGTTTTTGCGTGTCGAAGTCGATGTAGAACAGGCCGTAGCGCTTGTTATAGCCATTGGCCCACGAGAACTGGTCCTGCAGGCTCCAGATAAAGTAGCCCTGGACGTCGACGCCCTCGGCGCGCGCCTGGAGCACCTTCTCCATGTGCTGGTCGACAAAGTCGATGCGCTCGGGATCAGCGACGATGCCGTTTGCGTCGGGCTCGGGGTCCTTGTGGCCCAGGCCGTTTTCGGTGATATAGATGACGGGGAGGTTGGGATAGGTGGCGCTGATGTGCTTGAGCGTGTCGTAGAGGCCTTGCGGGTAGATGAGCCAATCCCAGTCGGTGGTGGGGATACCCGGCATATCGACCTGCTGCCCGACGCCCTTAAACTTAAAGCACGAGGTGCCCTTGTCTCCGGTGCCGTTAAAGCTGTTGGTGGACTCGCCATCGTAGGCGGCGATAAACGCCGACTGATAGTAGTTGAGGCCGAACATATCGTTGCGGGGCGCCGCCTTGGCGAGCTCCTCCATGTCGCTGTCCTCAACCGTAAGTGTGGCGTTGTTGGCACGCAGAATCTCGTTGATGAGTGAGAGGGTGCGCGCGGAGTAGTGACCCAGGAAGGCGCCGTCCATGATGAAGTCGGTGTAGAAGGCGTTGTACAGGTCGGCGGCGTGCTGGTCGGCGGGCGAGTCGGTGGCAGGATATGCCGGCGTCAGGACGTTGACCATGCCAATGCGTCCGCCCAGGTGCTCGGTCTCGTCAAGATCCTTATACAGGTTGACGGCGCGGGCGTGGGCAACGAGCTCGTTGTGCTGGCTCTGGATGCCGCTCGTCACATCAAAGTGATGGTTGGGCGGGAAGTTGCCTTGGATGTATTGGGAGTGCGAGAGGCTGATGAGCTCGTTGATGGTGAACCAATTCTTGACCTCGCGGAACTCGCGGAAGCAGAACTCGGCATAGCGCACATAGGCGTCGACGGTCTTGCGGTTGAGCCAGTCGCCCTGGTTGAACAGGGCGGCGGGGGAGTCAAAGTGATGCAGGGACACATAGGGCTCGACGCCATACTTTTTGCAGCAGGCGAACAGCTCGTGGTAGTGCTTAACGCCCTCGGCGAGGGGCTCGGCATCGTCGCCGTTGGGGAAGATGCGGGTCCAGGCGATGGACACACGGATGGCGTTGAGTCCATGCTCGGCAGAAAGGCGGATATCCTCCTCGTAGCGGTTGTAGAAATCACTGGCCGGGTCGGGCAAAAAGCGACCCTGGGCGACAAGGTAATCGTCCCACATGGTCTTACCCTTGCCTGCCACCTTCGTGGAACCTTCCGTTTGGTACGCGGCGGTTGCGGCGCCCCAAACAAAGCCCTTCGGCAGCTGCTGTACGCGGTTTAGCAAAGACATATGCATACACCCTCTCGTCTCGCTGTTCGATATTGTGCGTTTGTGCTCAGGAGGCTCCCTGGTTAGCGTTCAGCGGTGAAAAAGCCCGATAAACACTATCTTAAAATGATTAGAACCAAAATGAGCACGTGAACATTTGACAATGAGCACGTTAACATCCGGCTGGGATGTATAGAAACAAAACAACTTCAAACAGCCGCGAACGGTTGTATTTGTTCGGTAAGCGGTTTTGATTGACAGAAGTTTTCATGTTGTGGTATATGGCTCGGGTATCATGAGCACGTTATCAATGTATGTACGATGCGCCATGGGCGCGGGGAATAGTTGGGAAGCAGGTTAGCGTGGAAGGCATGGCTCAGCAGACAAGGAATGGTCGTTCGGCGAGCGCGGCAGAGGTTGCGGCGCTCGCTGGCGTGAGCCGCCAGACTGTGTCTCGCGTGGTCAACGGTATGCCCAACGTGACGGAAAAGACGCGCAAGCGTGTGCTGGCCGCCATGGAAGAGCTGGGCTTTCGTCCCAATTTTGCTGGAGCGGCGTTGCGCGGCGGGTCGTATCGTTCTATTGGCCTGTGCATGTACAACATCACACGTGTCGGTAACCTGGCGACGCTCGAGGGTATCATGCAAGCGGCGCGCGAGCACGATTTTGCCGTCACTATGATCGAGATGGGCGGCGACAAGCCCTATGCACTTGCCGATGCCTCGCGCCGCATGGTCGAGCGACCCGTCGACGGCATGATTCTCAACATGAACCGCATGGCTCCCGATTTTGAGGAGTTTGTTCCCCAGCCGGGAGTGCGAACGGTCATCCTGTCCATGTATGCGCATCCGCGCTGCACGACGATCGACTCCGACCAGTATGGTTCGTGCGAGCTGTTGACCAATTATCTGCTGGAACATGGTCACTCGAATATGCGGTTTGTGGCGGGTCCGGAAAACTCGATTTCCTCGTGTTTTCGTGAGGCCGGTTGGCGCGATACGCTGGGTCGTGCTCATGTCGATGCCGCTCCGATGCTGCGTGGCGATTGGAGTGCGGACAGTGGGTACGCCATGGGCGAGCGGATTGCGGCCGAGGTGCTTGCCGGCGGGTCGCAGGCGCCGACTGCCGTGCTTGCGGCAAATGACCAGATGGCGCTGGGCGTTATCGCCGCGCTCGAGAACGCGGGCCTGTCCGTGCCCGACGACGTGAGCGTGGTTGGTATCGACGACGCACTCGAGGGACTTGTTCCTCACAATCGGCTGACGACGCTGCGATTTGATTTGCGCGGTGTCGGCAAGCTTGCGTTTGAGGCGGCGATTGGAGAGAGCTCGTCTATCGAGGCGATTCATGTGCCGAGTACGCTGGTCGAACGCTCGACTGTTAGGGACATACGGGGTTAGGTCCTACTCCGTTTGTCTCGATTTGTAACAGGTAGACGGTCAAAAGCGGGCTACGTGTTACAGATTTAGATTTTTCGGAAAGCACAATCCTGTTCATCTCGATCTGTAACAGCTAGAACCCAAAAACTCGGCTAGATGTTACAGATCGAGACAAACGGCCCCCAGGTCGAACAAAAACAAAAGACCGGGGGCGGCGCGCCGCGTGACGTGCCGCCCCCGGCTGAGAAATGGGGACAGGTTATGTGGGCAGACAGCCCCGCAAGCCGCTAGTCCAGACGACGGGTCTGCGCTACGTGCTTATACCAGTACGCGCTTGCCTTGGGCGTGCGCTTCTGGGTTTCAAAGTCAACGTAGAAGAAGCCATAACGCTTGTTGTAGCCATTGGTCCAGGAGAACTGATCCTGCAGGCTCCACAGGAAGTAACCGCCCACGTTGACACCCACCTCCATGGCCTTGAGCAGCCAGCGCAGGTGCTGCTCGATGTAGTCGATGCGCGGCTGGTCGTCCACAAAACCGTCCTTGTAGGGGTCCTTGTAGCCCATCCCGTTTTCGGTAATGAAGATCTGCTTGTAGTTGGGGTAGCGCTGCTTAATGTAGACGAGCAGGTCGAACAGGCCCTCGGGATAGATGATCCAGTCCCAGTCGGTGGTGGGGATGCCGGGCTTGTTCACGTGCTCGCCAATACCCTTGACGCGCCAGCGGCCGGTGCCCTTCTCACCCGTACCGTTGTGGTGCAGGTCGTTCTCGCCGTCGTAAGCCTTCAAAAAGCGGCACTGGTAGTTGTTAACGCCCAGGTAGTCGTTGTAGAGCGCGGCCTCGCGCATGATTTTCAGATCCTCGTCCGGGATCTCGATGGTGCCGCCCGAGATGGCCGCCAGGCGGTTGGCGCACTCGAGGGTGTCAGGAGCATAGTCGCCGCGGAACGTCGCGTCGAGCAAGAACTGGTTCTGCAGCACGTGCTCGTTGTTGGCGGCCTTGATGTCGGCGGGATCGTTCTCGTTGAGCGGATACTTGAACTCCAGCGACTGGATGACGCCGATTTTGCCCTTAAAACCGCCGTTGTGGAAGGCCAGTACTGCCTTGGCGTGGGCGAGCATCATGTTGTGCTCGCACTGGAAGGCCTCGGCCAGATGCGCCTTGATGCCACCGGGGAAGGTGCCCTCGATGTAGGTGTTGGAGGCGTCCGCCCAGATCTCGTTAAAGGTGAACCAATAGGTCACCTGGTCGGCGTACTCCTTAAAGCAGAAGGTGGCAAAGTCCACAAAGGCGTCGATGGTCTCGCGGTTGAGGAAGTCGCCCTTCTCAAAGAGGGGCAGCGGCGTATCGAAGTGATGCAGCGTGACAAACGGCTCAACGTGGTGCTTGTGGCACTCGGCAAAGAGATCGTGGTAGAACTGCACGCCCTCGGGGTTTACCTTGCCAGTACCCTCGGGGAAGATACGGCTCCAGGCGATGGAGAGGCGGATGCCGTTGATGCCGAACTCCTCGCACAGCTCCAGATCGACGGGGTACTGGTTGTAGAAGTCGGAGGCGGGGTCGGGGGAGAAACGGCCCTGGGCCTCCAGGAAGTCGTCCCAGGCGACCTTGCCCTTTCCGTGGGTGCGGGTCTCGCCTTCTACCTGGTAGGCAGCGGTGGCGCCGCCAAAGACAAAGTCCTCGGGAAACTGCGCGGGCGGGTTGGTGACGCTGGCAGGGTTAACGGACATGATGATCCAATCGTTTAAATCGAAGGGCCAGCCGGTCTTGGATAGTCGGCTGGCCCTAAGCGTTACTTACTTCGACAGCTGCTCGCTCACAAAGGCGAGAGACTTGTCGCCGTTCTGGGAGAGCTCGATGTATTGCTTACCGCGGCAGGCGACGCACTTGTTGCCCACGCGCTCGCAGTCCTTCTGCAGGTCGGCCAGGTAGCTGGCGGCCTGCGGGGCCAGGACGACCAGGTCAAAGTCGGGAAGCATGTCCACGTGGTTGCCATAGGCATCGGCGGCGGTCTCAAGATCGATGCCGCGCTCCTTGGCGGCCTTGGCCAGTGCGTTGGCGAGCAGGCCCGAAGTGCCGCCGCCCTGGCAGAGCACGAGTACGCGCTTGCCGTTGAGGTCGCTGGCGGCCGTAGCTTCGGTGGCGGCAGCAGCGGGGGCAGCGTCGGTCTTTACGACCTCGGCAGCGGCGCCGGCGGCAACACTCTTGGCGTCGGCCTTACCCTGGAAGGCGTCGTTGAGCTTGGCGGCCTTCTCGGCGTTCTTGGCGGCGAGCTCCTCCTGGGAGATCTCGGCCTCCTCGGCGCACTTCTGGGCGTCATAGGCACGGAAGAACGGGTAGTACAGGGCAAAGTCGATGACTAGGATGATGGCGAGCATCACAAAGGCGAGCGGCTGGAAGCCCAGGCCCATGATGGTGCCGATGGGGCCGGGGACGGTCCAGGGCAGGGTGTACATAAAGCCGTTCATGCCCAAGAAGTCGATAAAGACCTTGAGGATCCAGATGTTGGCGATCGGGGCAAAGACAAACGGGACAAAGAAGACGGGGTTGAGCACGATAGGCGCGGCGAACAGCAGCGGCTCGTTGACGGCAAAGCACACGGGGACGATGGCTGCTTTGCCGACGGCGCGCATCTCCTGGGACTTGGCCAGGAAGCAGAACATAAAGACCAGGACGAGCGTGGCGCCGGTGCCGCCCATGCAGACGACGAAGTACTGGGCTCCCTGCGTCAGGACGGCGGTGGCGTGCTCGCCGGCCTGGAATGCAGCCAGGTTGTCGGTCATGTTGGCAACGAGAGCGGCGGCGATGGCGGGCTCGACGATCGAGGGGCCGTGGACGCCGACGAACCAGAAGAGGCTCATAGCGCCGTAGATCACAGCGAGGCCGATATAGCCGTCGGCGGCGGTGAACAGGGGCTGGAACACCTGGATGACGCCCTGGGCAAAGCAGAAGCCAAAGGCAGCGCGGAAGACGATGTCAAAGACCCAAAAGACGGTGATGCAGACGGAGAAGGGGATGATGTCCTTAAAGGTCTGCGAGATGTTGGGCGGAACCTGCTCGGGCATCTTGACGGTGATGTTGCGCTTAATGAAGAACTTGTAGATGATGCCGGTCACAAACGCAGCGATAAAGGCGGTCAGCAGGCCTTTGGAACCAAGGTAGGTGGTGTTGAAGCCGCTGGCAGCGTTCGTGGCGATCGTGTCGCTCGAAAGGAGCAAGAAGCCGATGATGGCCGCGCACATGCACGAGATGAAGTTGATCTGGTTGTTCTTGGGCAGATCGCGGTTCTGAGCGTCGGCGAAGTGCTTGGCCGTGGTGGCGGCACAGGCGATGGCCAGGATGCCCATGGAGTAGTTGTAGCACTTCCATAGGGCGTTGTTGATGTCATCGGGCCAGTAGAAACCCCAGATATTGGGAACCGAGGCTACCAGGCAGAAGATGGACGAGAAGATGATGATGGGGATGACGGAGATAAAACCGTCGCGGATCGCCTTGAGGTACTTGTTGCGGGCGATCGCGTTGAAAAAGGGCTGCCCCTTTTCGATGATGGCGATGAGTTGCTCCATGCAAAGCTCCTAAGAGTCGGTGGGTTGGCAACGATGGTAGCTTTTGACGTTCGGTTGCCAAAATGTTGACGTTGCCATTTTGCGACACAAAAAAAGACGCGAACCGGTGGTTCCTGTGCCTGCGAACCGTCGATTCCTTATGCGTAAACGTTTGAGCCGCCCGGTGGCTCTGTGTTTGCACAATGGCAACGTTAACATTTGGTCGACAAAAGCCGTCCGGGGAAGCAAAAATGTCGGTGAACGGTAGGTTTTGGGTGGTGAGCGTATGGTGGGGGAGGCGTTGGATATACTTGAAGGCGTTAAAAATGACTGCGTAAGGTGCCACCAATGGCATCGTTGACATAGAAAGATCGACCTATGGCCGCTATTAAAAAATCGGTATCCGTCAAAGACGTAGCGCACCTCGCGGGCGTCTCGGAGCAGACGGTCTCGCGCACCGTGCACGATTCGCCCAGCGTGCGCCCCGAGACCAAGGAACGCGTGCGTGCCGCCATGCGCGAGCTGGGGTATCGCCCCAATTTTGCCGGTCGATCGCTGCGCCGTGGCAGGTTTAAGACCGTCGGCGTCGCCATGTTCAACATTACTGGCACCGGCAACCTCGACCGTATGGAGGGCTTTGCCGCCGCCGCCGACAAACACGGCTACGCCATCACCCTCACTAAAGTAGATGGGCATCCGTATACCCTCGAGGGCGCATCGTCGCGCATGAGCGCACTGCCGGTGGACGGCATGGTTGTGATTATGAACCGCATGCCGGCGGACTTTGGCACCTTTGAGCCGCTGCCCGGTATGCAGACGGTGCTCGTTACCATGCTGGAGCACCCGCTCTGTTCAACGGTCGATAACGACCAGTTCGATTGCTCGCGCCAAGTGGTCGAGTACTTGCTGGGGCAGGGGCACAAGACCGTGCGCTTCATCTCGTGTCCCGAGCGCTCGCTTTCGGGCATGCGGCGCGAGGAAGGCTGGCGCGAGACATTGCGTGCGCATGGCATCGAGCCACCGCAGCTCGTGCGCGGCGACTGGACAGCGCAGAGTGGATATGCTGCCGGTCAGGCTCTGGCGGACGATCCGACCTGTACGGCCATTTATGCTTCCAACGATGCCATGGCATATGGCTGCATCCGTGGGCTCGAGTCGCGCGGGAAGCGCGTGCCCCAGGACGTAAGCGTGGTGGGTGTTGACGATAGTTTGGGCGATATCGTGCCCGATCGTCGCCTGACCACGGTGCGCTTTGACAACAAACGCGTCGGCATGTGGGCGGTCGACAAGATAGCCGGCGCCGAGGGCGCTGCACCCGGTGTGGAGCACATGCTGTTTCCGGGCGTGCTCGTCGAGGGCGATACGGTGCGCGATGTACGCTAGGGCGCGGGTCTGTTTGGGTTGCCGCTAATTGTGTTCGATATTGTTCAGATTGGTTTAAAAACCGTTCACGGGCGAATAGTGACCGTTCATAGCTCATAATTACGTTTTGCGCTGTTCTTTTTTGTTTGAATGTTATTGTTTCTGTCATACACAACGCAGCGCGTATGCCCGGACGCGATGCTCTCCATTGGTTCATATGTGAAAGGAACGCAATATGGCAACCAAAGAAGAAATCTCGATGGTTGGATTCGAGATTGTCGCATACGCAGGTGACGCCCAGACCGATCTGCTTGCAGCGCTCGATGCTGCTCGCGAGGGTGACTTTGAGAAGGCCGAACAGCTGCACAAGGATGCCAGCGATGCACTTATCGGCGCCCACGACACGCAGACCAAGCTGCTTTCGCAGGAGGCCGGCGGTGGCGAGATGGAGATGACCTTCATCATGGCTCACGCTCAGGACACTCTCATGACCACTATGATCCTGGAGAAGCAGGCCCGCTTTACCATCGATGCCTACAAGCGCATCGCTGAGCTCGAGGCCAAGCTCGCCTAACGAGCCCTCACAACCAAGTTCCCTTCCAAAAGCCCTGCCGCACCCGCGACAGGGCTTTTTCTGTCCTCCTCCAAGTTGCGGTGAAATAGGGACTGAATAGGGGCCGGCGGGCGCAAAACAATCCCTATTCCACCGCAACTCATCCCGAGATAGTCATTGGGGACGTTCTTAAACGACTGGTCATTGGGGACAGTCTTGGTGCGCTCCGTTCGTCCTCCCGTTCGATTTTTGCTCGGTGGGTATACTTCCTTTCGCATTAAACGCCGGACTGAGGAGGTATCCAAATGCCGGATAACGGGTCAATACAAAAAAGAGACGCGCACGAGATGGCTCATGGGCGTCCTGTCCAGATAACCGAGCACACGACGGTAACCGAGCTGCAGCCCAGCCTGTCCGATGTCGTGTGCGCAAACAAAAAGCTGCAGATTGGCTTTATCGTTGCGCTTGTGGTCCTGGCGCTGCTGTCGGGCTTTGTGGCTCGTCCGCATTTCGCCGATACCAAAACTTGGGACTCCACCATCGAGGTCATCGACCAAAAGAAGGGTAACGTACTGGCGCTCACGACCTCGTGCGTGGCGCTGTCTGCGGGCATTACCGCGCTGCCGGGCGATACGGGAACGCCGGTTGCCGAGCAGCTCGCGCAGCTTTCAGGCAACCTTGGTATCGTGCTTGCCGTGCTCTACCTAGAGAAATACCTGCTAACCATTTTGTGGTCGGTCGGCCTGGGCATCTTAATCCCGTTTGCGTTGGTGCTCTTTGCGGTGTCGCTCGGCATTCACGGGCGCTGGAGCACGAGCACTGTCCTGCGCCGTGTGGCGACACGCGTGCTGGTGGTTGCCGTGATCGGCATGGCGCTCGTGCCCGCGAGCGTATGGGTGTCGCAAAAGGTCGATGAAACGTATCGCGTAAGTATTGAGCAAGCTGAGCAAAAGGCTGCGGACGCGGCCGACACCACGGACAAGTCAGCCGAGACCAGCTCAAAATCGAACAAGAAAAAATCCGAGGCCACGGAGTCCAAAAACGTGTTCGAGCAGTTGACTGATGGGGCATCGAGCCTTGTTACGTCGGTGACCAGCGGCGCCAAGCAGATGACCGATGAGATCGTGCGGCAGGTGACCGATCTGATTGAAGGCGTCATCGTGATGATCGTGACCTCGTGCGTTATCCCGCTGCTGGTGCTCGTGGCGTTCCTATGGCTAGGACACGTGCTGCTGGGGATCGATATTTCCGGCCCGGCGAACTATTTGACGGGCCGTTTCTTGAGTGCTCCTTCCAAGCACGCCAAAAAGGGCGGGCAGTCCGAGTAGCTAAAACAGCTGTATATACCGGGGAATACCGCCGAAGGGCGGCCGAGACGCGTTCTCGGTCGCCCTTTTGTTTGTTGAACACATGGTCGCTGCGTCCGCGCCCGGCTCAAACGGTCAGCAATCATCCGTGAACGGTATTTGTTCAAAAAAGAACAAAGATAAACAAATAGTTGTTGCAGTTACTGTTCGAATGTGTTCAAATAAACATGAACAGTGAAGAACCGCACATTCAGATGCCCGGACCTGAACGCGATTCAACACTTCCAAACAGAAACTACGCACCTGCGTATCTCTCAAGGAGGATGTCATGAGGGTTGTAATCGCTTCCGATGCCGACGGTATGTCGATGAAGGAGTCCATCAAGGAGATGCTCATCGCCGACGGTCACGAGGTCGTCGACTATTCCGAGACCCCTGCCGCGGACTTTGTCGATTCCGCGACCGCCGTTGCCAAGGACCTGCTGGAGCACAAGGATTCCCAGGGCTTCGCATTCGATAAGTACGGCGTCGGCTCCTATATGGCCGCCGTCAAGATTAAGGGCATGGTCGTCGCCAACATTTCCGACGAGCGTTCCGCCTACATGACCCGCGAGCACAACGGCTCGCGCATGGTCACCATGGGCCCGGGCGTTGTGGGCACCGAGGTCGCCAAGAAGATCGCCCGCGAGTTCCTGCGCGCGCAGTACGCCGGCGGCCGTCACCAGATCCGTGTCGACATGCTCAACAAGATGGCCTAACGAGAGCCACCGAGAACTCGAACTTCTACCTCAACTTGTGAATTCAGACGAAAGGACGTTCTGATGAAGAAGACCATCGCAATCGGTTGCGACCATATCGTTACGGACGAGAAGATCTATCTGGCCGACCGCCTGGAGCAGGCTGGCTACAAGGTGCTCGACTGCGGCACCTACAGCCACACCCGTACGCACTATCCCATCTACGGTAAGGCTGTGGGCGAGGCTGTTGCCAGCGGCAAGGCCGACTTTGGCGTGGCCCTGTGCGGCACCGGCATCGGCATCACCAACGCCGTCAACAAGGTTCCCGGCGCCCGCTGCGCCCTGGTCCGCGACATGACCTCTGCCCTGTATGCCCGTCGCGAGCTCAACGCCAACATCGTGGGCTTTGGCGGCAAGATCACCGGCGAGTTCCT
>CAJKGV010000008.1:0-20659 GCA_905199455.1 Collinsella aerofaciens
CGAGTGCATCAAGGGCGCCGACTTCATCTACACCGACGTGTGGTATGGCCTGTACGATGCTTTCTGATGGGCGGCAGCAGATGCTTGTCTCTTGCTGCCCATCATCTGCGCCACTGCGCGTAGGCACTGGCGCCCTGTCTGAAGTTAAACAGACCTTTCGAGTGTGCACGAAGTGATTGCGCCAACAACGAAGCCCCAACCTGCTCGCTAACT
Source organism: Collinsella aerofaciens (assembly GCA_905199455.1). Lineage (GTDB taxonomy): Bacteria > Actinomycetota > Coriobacteriia > Coriobacteriales > Coriobacteriaceae > Collinsella > Collinsella aerofaciens_AW. The sequence goes on from CAJKGV010000008.1 coordinate 214, forward strand.
CATGGGCAAGCCACCTGAGACTACTCATTTCCCCTACTAGCAATGAAGGCCTGCAACCTGCAGTTTTGCAAACTGCTTGAAAGGCGCCTGCGTTGATTCACTTCCTATTGCAGCTGGCGGCTCGCACACGAAAAGGCACTTGAGTTTCAAAGCGGGCGTTTTCGTCGATATCGAACCTCTAAAGGCTGTCCGCCGTGCCCTTTGGGACAAAAACGAAAACTCAAAGCCCCGAGTTTGGAATGAGTTTTTGAGATTGCCCCGGCTTTTGTCCCCGAAGCCGATGAAACACGACATAGTGTTACTTGGCGGCACTCGGTTTGAGACGGCATCGAAAACTGAGGACAACTGGAATGTCGGGACAGTAAAACTGAAGCCATCGAGTGGGAGTAGGCCGATAGGGTTCTGACCTGCGATTTTGAGTGCCGCACTGTGCCGCTGAGTTTCGTTTCGTACGAGAGTCATGACAAAGCCACCAGCGACGGAGATGAGTAAAAGCGATTAAAGAGCCTCCGTTCCCTGCGTTGGGACGGAGGCTCTTTCTTTGCCGTTTTACTCCCTTGTCTCCGTTCGGGGATTATTTCTTGCTCATTTAGGGCTATTCGCGCTGAAAGATTTTGACTAGCTTGGTGTCCTTTATTTCGTAGACAATGTCTGCGACGTTCTCGACCAGCCTCTTATCGTGGGAGACGAACACTATCGTTCCGGCATAGGCGCTCATCATCTGCTCGAGGGCTTCGGCGCTCTTGATGTCCAGGTAATTTCCAGGCTCGTCCATGAGCAAGATGTTGTATCTGCCCAGCAGCATCTTCGCGAGTAGCAGCTTGATGACTTCGCCTCCCGAGAGAACGCCAACGTCCTTTGTCAGGTCGCGCGGTCCGATTCCCATAGAGGCGAGGATGCCTCGAATTTCGGTCATGCTGTACTCGCAACCATCCTGCATGAACGAGATCGCAGACTGACGGGCGTCGAACTTGTAGCCTGTTTGCTCGAAGTAACCGATCTCTGCCTTGGGAGAGATGTTGATACCGTCGGCGCGTCGAGCGATTGCCTTCAGCAGGCTGGTCTTTCCTGTACCGTTGCCACCGGTGATGGCCACTTTGGCACCGAGCGGTATCTCGAATTTCGCGTGGTCATAGAGCATGCAGTTGCCGAAGCTCAAGCTGAAATCGTCTGCCGAGATGGGAAATTTACTATGCAGTTCCAGGGCCTTGCTCTGGCGGAACCGCACGGCGCGAATGCTATCTGGGGCCTCAATCCCTTCGAGCGCTTCGAGGCGCTTCTCCATGTCCTTAGCCGCCTGGTACATCCTCTTCTGTTTGGTGCCGGTTGCTTTCTGATGCCCCAATCGACCTGCATACTCGTTGCTTTTTTTCGCAGCCTTCCGCTTGGCGTCGACCTGCCGTGCTTTTTTCCGTTGTTTTTCGATGGCGGCTTCGAGGCGATCGCGCTCGCGCATCGCCTCTTCGTATCGAGTCGCCTGAGCTTTGCGCTCTTCTTCTTTCTGTCGCAGATAGTCGGAGTAGTCACCCCAGAATTCGGAAATACCGCCGTCTTTGAGCTCCCAGATCTTGTCTACCACCTGGTCGAGAAAATGACGGTCATGGCTCACGATGAGCAGAGCCCCATCAAATGCCTTGAGTTGTCCGACGAGAAGGCGGATGCCGTCTTGGTCGAGGTGGCTCGTAGGCTCGTCGGCGAAGATCGCGCTTGCATGCTGGGAGAGTGCAGAGGCAATCTTGGCGCGTGTTTCCTCCCCGCCGCTCATCGTCTCCTGCGCCACTCCGGCGACGTTGAGACGGGAGAGCATCTCACCACTGTCCTGAGCCGCATCAAGGTCGAGTTCATCGAGTTGGCCGATGAGGGCAATGCTGCCGAAGCGCCTGACGTCGGCGTCCGCAATGGTAAGATTGCCGCTCAGAATTTTAAGCAGGCTGGTTTTGCCTGCGCCATTGTCTCCCACCAAGCCGATGCGATCGTAGGAGTAGATTTCCAACTCTTCGATATCTAGGATATCGCGGCCGGCATATTCCAAAAAGATGTCTTTAGCTTTGACTATGAGTTCCATAGGTTGAACCGCCTTTTGTGTATTAGCGTTTTACTGGAAGCGCAGCCATGCCAAAAAAGATTGCTCACGTCGATTTTTCGCCTTTGCCCAATTGCCGGCGCGAGCGTTTTGACCTTGCGCAAGCCGGCAAATCCGAAAATGATAGTTGGCGACGAATAAGGAGCGCGATGCGGAATGTCGGTGCAATACCTCGTCGTCGCAAGGGCTTGAAGGCTGACGCTTGAACCGATGGCTGCTGCCTCTTTTTTTCGAATACTTGGGCTATTGAATCTGCCCGGTATCTCTTTTCCCCGCGTTTCGGACGCTCGGAGCAAGCAGCATAGCCATCGCAAGCAGTACCATGGTCGCTCCAGAGCCGACGAACCATAACGGAGCTCCAAGCAGATCCGCAAAAACGGAGGGGGCTGCGAGGCCCATGGGCATGGCCCACGCCATGATGGTTCCGTAGAGGCCGAAAACGCGGCCTAGGTACTCAGGAGGTATCTGCTCCTGCATAAGGGCAGTCTGGGTTCCCGCGTACAACGGGGAGCATGCGCCCATAAGAAAGCTCACCGGCAGGAAAGCAGCGAACAATGACGGGCCGAGCGATCCGGATACGATTGCGGCAATGCCGAAGCCGGCAATCGCGGCGACCATGGTGAACGACCTATTGCGGAACCCTCCCGTGGCCGCCAAAATGCCGGACCCAGCCAGCATGCCTGCAGAAAAAAGGATTTCCACCAAAGCGGCATCCCCCGTGCTACCGCCAAAATGCCCCAAGGTCATTATTGGGAACAATGCCGCGAGCGGAGAGAACGCGAAAGCGAAGACGAACCCGCACCAAAGAAGGGCGAACAGCCCCCTGTACTCCCTAATCAGCTTGTAGCCGTCCGAAATCTCAGAGAAGAGCTCTCGAACCTTATTGGAAAAGGACAAGCTGCGGTCGGCTTCATCGAGGCCCCCTGCGTCTATCTGTGCGGCGAGGACGGCTAAAGAAGCGAAAAGCGCTCCCAGCACGTCGAGGACAATCATAGCGGTAATGCCCGCCACGGGATAAATCACTGCTGCAAGCGCGGCGCCAAGAATGTATCCGCCGGACTGAATCGCCTGAGTCACCCCCGATAGGCGAACGAGATGCTCTGGCGGGGCGAGATGGGGCGTGAGAGATTGGGAGGCTGGCGTGTAGAACGAAGTACCAACTGCACGGAGAAACAGGGCGATGAGAATTAGCCATGCAGGTAAGCTGCCGGCCAACGAGGCAATCGCCAAGGCGGCACCCACCGCGGCAATGAAGAGGTCGGCGCCGATGAGGACACGTTTCAAAGGCAGTCTGTCGACAACGGCGCCCGCAAGGATTCCGAACAAAGCAATCGGCAGAAAGCCTGCCAGCGATGCTAAGGAGAGGAGAGAAGACGACCCTGTCGTGAGGGCGAGATGCCAAATAAGACCCATTTGGAGAATCGAACTCGTCAATGTCGAAACGAGCTCCCCGCCCCATACGAAACAAAGCTTGAATTGCCATGAATGGCACAGCAGAACAGACCTGCCCCGAGAGGTTTCAAATATCATGGTTATGTCCAATCGTGAAATGGCGTGCAGAAAAACAGCGCGACGCCACAACAGCGCCGCTTTCTAGGCGCTCATCCACGTGCGGAAAAGACCAACCACGACACCCCTCCTTTGTTAATTCGGTCTGGCAAACCATGTAATATTAACGAGGCTTGAGTTTGCCTGTCAAGAATCGAGCATCGGTAAGGGCAATCCTCTCTGGCCATTCGATTCCTTTTGTATCTTTGGTTGCATAGGTGACCCGCCAGGGCTATTACGCGTGGAAGAGGCGCCTGCCGAGCTGGCCGATGAGGCGCTGAAGATGGCCCTGGTCAGGCGAAACGATCCCAAGGGATGCGTACATCATTCGGATAGTAAGAATGTTGCCAGCAGGTTTTGCGGCAACCGCAAAGGAGCCGTATCCTGCAGCTGGAATCACGTTGCAGCATCCTGACCCGCATTCCGATTGGCGGACGGCCCGCTTCGGCATCCTGACCAGCACAGCGATCGAGCCTTGTCATTCCTTGGATATGCCGGTTGCTCGGGGCGGTCCCGACGGAGGCCCTCGCCTCCCCGGTCCGTGACCCAAGAAGGGCAAGCATGCTGATCTGCATGGCTGGTTCCTCCTTTATGTAGACGACCATGCAAAGAAGGGACAACCGAGGAGGCAGGTTACTGATGCGGGCTCCCGCACGCCCATGACTACCCGACGGGCTGTTTTTCATCTCCGATGCCCGCATTGCAGCATGAACGAATGTGCCTCGACATCTCTGCTGGCATGGTACGACTGGGATCGCACCTCGACGCATCCTTGCGCATACTGCCTTCCAAGTTTCGAAACCGGGAAGGAAAGTGTATGTGAGCGACGATATCGGCGCCGATTCGACGCTCGAGAGGGAGATTGCGCCGATTCTATCCATCGGGGATGCATTCCCGAAGATTCTCATCACTCGCACGAGGCATGAGCCCCATACCCGGGAGGGCGTGCTCGTGCTGAATTTCGCGAGGTGGCTGCTTGGCGGGTAGGGTTCTGAACGTCGCATTGGGATATCGCGCGACAGGGCACGCAGGGCTGTTTGTGCCCGCACGGGAAACGCCGTCGCCATGCGGGCGGCCTGTCGTGTCCGATTAGCCTTTTGCTAAACAGGCTTACGCCAACTCATGGGCAAGCCACCTGAGACTATTCACTTTGCTTATCGTTGACAAAGACCTGTGGCCTGCGGTTTTGTGAACGGCTCGTAAGCCACCCGCGTCGACTCACTTACTGTTGAAGCTGGTGGTTTGCAGGCTCAAAGGCGGTTGAGTTTCAAAACGGGCGTTTTTCGGCGATATCGAGCCTCCAAAGGCGGCTCTCCGTGCCCCTTGGGACAAAAATAAAAACTCAATACTCTGAGTTTGAAAATGGTTTTTGAAGTTGTCCCAGCTTTTGTCCCCGAAGCCGATGAAACGCGACGTCGCGTCATTCAGCGGCACTCACTTCGAGATGCCGCCGAAAACTGGGTGCAACTGGAGTGACGAGACGGCAAAACTATAACCACCGAGTGGGAATAGGCTGACAGGGCTAGCGAAACACAAACCAGCAGGTAGAAGCTCCTTACGTTCCCGTGAGGAGCTTCTTTTTTGCGAAGTTTGGTGCAAAAGTGGTTTTGGAGATGGCGAGAGACATCTTTCATTCAGAAGTGAGCGTCAGCCCCTACAAGAGGGACGGTAAGCAAGTCGGATGGAAGGGAACTCTCCACTATCACGACATGGGCGAGCTGGATTTGTTCGGCAAACCCAAGAGGAAGACAACGTCCAAGGCGGCTCTTACCAAGGGGAAGAGAGCGGCCACGGCTGAGCTTAAGCGGTGGCGCGATGACATGGAGAAAGAGGTCGAAAGCCCCGAAACGCACGATTCGGCGCGGGCGGATCGGGACCGAGCGCCGATCTAGAGGCACTCGGTCAGAATCTGGAACACCTCGCTGCGCTCCAGTTTCTTGGCGCAGCCGCCGGTGAGCACGCAGGTGTCCGCAACCTTGTGCAGCGTCTCGTCGGACGCGTCGGAGCCCATCTCGGCGAAGCTCGTGGGAAGCCCCATCTCGCCGATGAACGTCTGCAGGCGGTCGATGCCCTCGAGCGCCACCGTAAGGTCGTCTTTGCCCTTGGCGTCGACGTCCCACACCTCGCGCGCCCAGCGGGCGAACTGCGCGGGCGCCTCGGGGGCCAGGTGGCGGTAGAGCGCAGGGTGGATGACCGCGAGGCCCATTCCGTGGTTGGTGTGGGTGTACGCGCCGTACTGGTGCTGGATCATGTGCGTCTGGAAGTCCGTTGACTTGCCGATCTTGAGCACGCCGTTCTCGGCCATGGCGGAGTCGTATACGAGCTCGCTTCTGGCATCGAAGTTCTGGTCTTCGTCCGCGATGAGGCGCATGTTGCGGATGACGTTACGCTGGATGGCAAGGTTGATGTCGTCGGTGACGTTGCGTCCGCGCGGGCTTCCGAAATAGCTCTCCATGCAGTGCGAGAGCGTGTCGAACGCGCAGCTCATGAACTGCGCGTGCGGTACGGTGAGCGTGAGCGCCGGGTCGAGCGCCGCCCACATGGGCATCGCCCCCAGATAGGCGCCCTTCACGTGCGTCTCCTCGTTGGTGATGACGGCGCCGTTGTTCTGCTCGGCACCCGTGCCGGAGAGCGTAACGATGCAGCCCATGGGGATGAACGAACTCGGCATCTTGCCGTCGGCGTGCTCGAACGTCTCGATGTCCTCGTCAAGCATCGCCTGCGCGGAGACCACCTTGCAGCAGTCGAAGACCGACCCGCCGCCGACGGCGAGAATGAAGTCGACCTGCTCCTCGCGTGCGAGCGCGGCGCCTTCCTGGCACTTCTCGTAGGTCGGATTGGGCATGATGCCGCCGAAGTCCACCACGCGCTTGCCCGCGCTCGTGAGCTTGTCGACCACGTGGCCGTAGACGCCGGTTCGTTTGACCGAGCCTCCGCCGTAGGCGAGCATCACTGTCTTGCCCATGGCACCCATCTCGGCGTCGAGTGCCTGGTCCATGGCCCCCTCGCCGAAGTAGTTCCTGACCGGGTAGTCGTACGTGAATGAGTTCATGGCAATTCCTCCTAGTAAGTTATCAGTGCGGTCTGACCGCTCGTCTACACGTTGCGCACGAGCCCGGACATCCATTCGATGGTGGCGGGGTCGTGGTGGTCGAAGAACGCGCTGCGCCCGGTGTCGAGCGCGGCGATGGCGACCATCTCGTCGTCGCCCAGCGCGAAGTCGAAGACGTCGAAGTTTTGCTCCATGCGATCGCGGTGCGTGCTCTTAGGGATGCAGACCACACCGCGCTGCAGCAGCCAGCGCAGCACGACCTGGGCGACCGTCTTGCCGTGCGCCTCGCCGATGCGAGCGAGGACCTCGTTGCGGAAGAGGTCGTTTCTGCCCTCCGCAAAGGGCGCCCAGCCCTCCATGGCTACCTCCTTGCCGACCATGTACTCCTGCGCCTCGCGCTGCTAGAAGAACACGTTGCACTCGACTTGGTTCACAGCGGGGGCGATACGGTTGAACGAGATGAGGTTTGCGAGATGATCGGGGTAGAAGTTAGCTGTGCCTATGGCGCGGATAACGCCCTGCTCGTAGAGCTCCTCCATGGCGCGCCACGCGCCGAAGACGTCGCCGAACGGCTGGTGGATGAGGTAGAGGTCGACGTAGTCGAGCCCCAGCCGCTTGAGCGACGCGTCGAAGCCGCGCTTGGCCCCCTCGTAGCTCGCATCCGACATCCACAGCTTGGTCGTCACGAACACCTCGTCGCGCGGCAGGCCGCTCGCACGAATGGCGGCCCCGACCGCCTCTTCGTTGCCGTAGCTCGCGGCCGTGTCGAGCAGCCGGTAGCCGACCGAGAGCGCGTCCTCCACGGCGCGCTGGCATTCCGCGGCGTCCGGAATCTGGTACACGCCGAAGCCGAGCTGCGGCATCCTGACGCCGTTGTTCAAGGTGATGTAGTTCATGGTGCCTTCCTTTCTCGCAACTTGACTTATCCACCATACGAGGGGAGCCGCGTCGGCGGAAGTTTCCGTTGGTGAGGGTTCTATAACGCTGGGGTGTGCACGGTGTTATAACCCGCGGGTTCTAGGCGTCACCTCAAAGAGATCGGCGCCGAGCTCGTCGGCGATGGCCTGAGCTACGACAGCGGTGTGGCCCTGTGCCGAGTAGTAGGCCACGAGGACGTTGCCGTCTGCAGCGGGCACTGCGGCGGGCTCGTCCTCGACAGTCGACTGGTCCTCGGCGGCGGCTTGGTTGGTCCGTTATTGTCTGAGCGCTACTCCTGCGCGTCGAAATCGGGGCGTATGGCCAGGTAGCCCGCGAGTGCTTCCTCAGTGGCGGTGTAGTAGGTCATGGTCCCGTCGAGCTTGGCAATTTCAGCCATCTCGTCTTCGGTGAGGGAGAAGTCGAAGATGTTCGCGTTGTCGGCGATGTGGGCGGGGTTCTTGGAGCCGGGGATGATGGAGGTGCCCATTTGCACGTGCCAGCGCAGGATCACCTGGGCCGGGGTCTTGCCGTACTTCTCGGCGAGAGCGACGAAGACGGGCTCCTCCAGAAGACCTTTGTCGCCGTGGCCGAGCGGGTACCACGCCTCGATCACCGTGCCGTACGGCGCGAGGTAGGCGCGCAGGTCGCGCTGGGCGTGGTAGGGGTGGCACTCAACGGTCACGAGCTGCGGCTTGATGCCGGCGACCTCGATGACCTCGGCGATCTTGTCTTGCGGGAAGTTGGAGAGGCCGAGGGCGCGCACCTTGCCCGCGCGGTACGCCTCCTCCATCGTGCGCCACGCGGCCAGGTAGTCGCCTACCGGCTGGTGCAGGATGAGCATGTCGACGTAGTCGAGCCCCAGGCGCTGGAGCGTGGCGTCCACCGCCGGCATGCCTGCGTCGTAGACGCTCGGCCAGAGCTTGGTGGAGACGAAGATCTTGCCGCGCGCGATGCCGCTCTTGGCGATGGCACGGCCCACGGCGTGCTCGTTCATGTAGGCGTTGGCGGTGTCGATGTGCTCGTAGCCAGCCGCGAGCGCGGCGGTTGCGGCCGCCTCGGCCTCGACCGGGGTCATGAGGAAGGTGCCCAAACCTTCGATGGGTATCTCTACGTCGTTGTTGAGCTTCAGATACTCCATGGTCTCCTCCTTAATGGTGACTTTTCGAATACGAGGCTACGGCGTTTACTGACGCGCGAGAAGTTCACGTTGGAATGATGGATATAACCATGGGGTATATACGGCACATAATGCGTGACAGGAGGATCGATGTACAACCCACAGCTTGACACTTTCATCCGCGTGGCGGAGGCGGGCAGCTTCTCCAAGGCGGCACAAGAGTCCTTCATCACGCCCACGGCCGTCATCAAGCAGATGAACCTGCTGGAGTCGCGGCTAGGCCTTACGCTGTTCCACCGATCGCATCAGGGGCTTTCGCTTACGCGAGCAGGCAGGTCGCTGCTCGCCGACGCCCGCCATATCGTGCAGTACTCTCAAGAATCAATCGCACGCGCCCGCGTCGCCGAGCGCGGAGAGAAGCGCATCATCCGCGTGGGAGTGTCGCTCATGACGCCCAGCACGCCGCTCACGAAGCTATGGCCGAAGGTGAAGGAACGTTGCCCTGGCATGAGCCTTCAGGTGGTCACGTTTGAAAACACACCCTCGGCGGCGCGCGGTTTGGCGAACCTCGGGCAAGACATGGATATCGTGGTGGGGATTTTCGACGATGCCTTTCTTAAAGAGCGCGGATGCCTGGGCCTCGAGCTTTCGCGCGAGCCGCTCTGGTGCGCCGTTCCCGTCGACAGCGAGCTCGCCAAACGCGACATCGTCACATTCGACGACCTCCACAATCACAGTCTTATGCTTATACGCCGGGGCTGGAACACCGAAATCGACCGCGTACGCGACGAGATACTCTTGCATCATCCTCAAATCGCGCTCGTAGACTTCCCGCAATATCGGGTGGAGGTGTTCAATCGCGGCGCGAACGAGGACCTCGCGCTTGCGACGCTGCCGTTGTGGGCCAACGTCCACCCCATGCTCAAAACCGTCCCTACCGATTGGGACTGTCTCGTGTCTTACGGGCTGCTTCATTCGCCGCACCCCGCAGACCATGTGCGGGAGTTCCTCGATGCGGTGTCTGCCGTGCTCGAGGCAAAGCATCGATAGGCAATCGCGAACAGATGCGCTTATGCCTATGGGAATAACGGGAACTGGCTTCTGAGCTTGCGTTTTGATACCGTCGAGTACCGCCCGATGTTGTTTCGGCGTCGCCATAGAGCAAAGCCATCAGCGAAATAACGGGAATAACAGCCTCCGAACCTTCTGTTCGGAGGCTTTCTTTTTGCATGTCTGCCTAAACGACTCCTTGCCAAAGCCCCTTGAGCATCGGGCGGCATTATTGAGCGTGGGCGCTATCGTAGGTATCTTTGATCTCTTCCGGCAAATCGTCGGGAATCAGCGCCTTCACTCTATCCTCGTTGCCATCTTGGATCGCCTGCTCGTAGTACCAGCATTTGAACTTCAACATATCCAGCGCACGGTTCATGTTCGCGATTTCCGATTCCATGTGGGCCTTCCGCTCCTCGAACATGGCCTTGCGCTTGGGATATGTCGATGGGCCCTCCGCGCACCATTCCATGAACAGCCGGATGTCCTTGATCTCCATCCCAGCCTTCTTTAAGCATTCGATGACCCGAAGCGCCTCGAGTTCCGTATCGCCGAATCGGCGAATGCCGGATGTTCGCTCCAATTCCGGGAACAATCCCTGCTTGTCGTAATAGCGCAGCGTGGAAACGGGCAGACCGAACATATCCGCCACCTGTCCGATTGTGTACATGGTCCCTCCGGACAAATCTCGAATTTACTCCTTGACCTAAAGTTAGGTTTAGGTATTACCTTTATTTTCGTCAATATATATAAGGAGTGCAAGGGATTTTCGCCAAAGGCGCGCGCTTGCCGGAACGATTTTCGCCGGCGGCGTGAACGGCGTGGGCGAAATCGCCGGGCATCCCGCTCTGGAGCAGGCGCATCGAATGGGCATGGAAATCTAGGCGCGGCTTAGCTGCGCGAAAGCAGTTTGTACTCAAAACCATCGACAGGAGGAATCAAACATGACGATTAAGCAGACAGCGGGCAGGGATGCCCTGGGGGACTTTGCCCCCAAATTTGCGCAGCTCAATGACGATGTGCTGTTCGGCGAGGTATGGAGTCGAGAAGACGGGCTTTCCCTTCGAGATCGCAGCATAGTGACGGTGGTTGCCCTAATGGCGTAGGGCCTGACGGACTCTTCGTTTCAATATCATCTGATGTCCGCAAAGAACAATGGCGTGACCAGGGCTGAGATAGCGGAAATCCTTACGCATGCGGCGTTTTATGCGGGATGGCCCAAGGCGTGGGCGGCCTTTCGCATGGCGAAGGAGGTCTGGGCGGATGACAATGCCGCTGATGCAAGAGCTAAGCATCAAAACGAGATGGCCTTTCCCATCGGTGCCCCCAACGACGCATTTGCGAAGTACTTTATCGGGCAAAGCTACCTCGCGCCCCTTTCCACCGAGCAGGTCGGCATTTACAACGTTACGTTCGAGCCGGGCTGCCGCAACAACTGGCACACCCATCACGCCAAAAGCGGCGGCGGGCAGATCCTCGTCTGCGTGGCTGGTCGAGGGCTTTATCAGGAATGGGGCAAACCGGCACAGGAGCTGTGCCCTGGCGATGTAGTAAATATTCCCGCGGGCGTAAAGCACTGGCACGGTGCGGCGCCCGACAGCTGGTTCTCCCATCTCGCGATGGAGGTTCCGGGCGAGAAGGCCTCCAACGAGTGGTTGGAGCCCGTGAATGACGAGCAGTACCTTAAAGCGACTGACAAGGAGGCTTAGGCATGGAGCAGTTGAAACTGACGCAGGAATGGGACAAGGTGTTCCCCAAAAACGACAAGGTTGAGCACAGCAAGGCGACCTTCCACAACCGATACGGCATCACGCTGGTGGCTGACGTTTACGTGCCTAAGAACGCGGAAGGCAAACTGCCCGCCATCGCCGTCAGCGGCCCGTTTGGCGCGGTGAAGGAACAGTCCTCCGGTCTGTACGCGCAGAAAATGGCGGAGCTGGGCTTTTTCGCAATTGCCTTCGACCCGTCCTATACCGGCGAGAGCGGCGGCACGCCCCGCTATGTAGCATCGCCGGACATCAACACCGAGGACTTCTGCGCAGCGGTGGATTTCCTCTCTGTGCAGGAAAGCGTTGACCCGGAGCGTATCGGCATCATCGGTATCTGCGGTTGGGGCGGCATGGCAGTCAATGCGGCGGCCATCGACACCCGTATCAAAGCTACCGCGGCTATGACCATGTACGATATGACTCGCGTGACCGCAAACGGCTATTTTGACGCCGAGGATTCCGAGCAGGCACGCTTTGAGAAGCGAAGAGCACTGAACGCGCAGCGCACCGAGGACTATAAAAACGGCAGCTATGCGCTGGCGGGCGGCGTGGTCGATCCGCTACCGGAGGATGCGCCGCAGTTTGTAGCGGACTATTATGCCTACTACAAAACTCCGCGAGGCTATCATCCCCGCAGCCTGAACTCCAACGGTGGCTGGAATGCGACGTCTTCGCTGTCATTTTTGAATATGCCGATTTTGCAATACAGCAGCGAAATCCGCTCTGCTGTGTTGCTGGTGCATGGCGAGAAGGCGCACTCCCGCTATTTCAGCGAAACCGCGTACGGCAAGCTGACGGGGGACAACAAGGAATTGCTCATTATCCCTGGTGCCAGCCACACCGACCTTTACGATCAGATGGACATCATTCCGTTTGGAAAGCTGAAGGCATTCTTTGAGGAATATCTGAAATAAGGCGCACCTTGATTCAATGCCAAGCCCCCAGCAACGATTCTTCCAGTCATGGTCACAGCATACGGCTTCTGACCTGCTGAAACGCGCAGGGATAAAGCCGCTAGCTATGATTCCTTCCTCGAAATAGGTGAAGAGGGGCTGAAATAGCGGATTCACGTCCTCAGCCAAGATGTCTGCAACTTGCAATCCGACCTGTTTTGTCCTTGGGACAAAAATGAAACTGCGGGCCTTCGATGCCGAAAAGTTTTCTGCGTTGCTCCACGTTTTGTCTCAAACTCCTACGCGAAGACACACGGCGAGATTCGGTGGCAAGACACCTAAAGCCGACGACCCAACTGGAGTTGACTGGAATGGCACAACAATAAACGAGCGTGAAAGAGTGGGAATAGCTGATATTCGGCGATTTCAAGCTCCTGACCTGCATCGACAGGTCAGGAGCTTTTCTTTTGGCAGCCTCCGGGCAACCTCCAGGCAACCCCTACGGCTTCATACCGCGATTCATGTCGCTCCTAATCAACATCCGCGATGCTTCGCGAGCGCGCAGCACGAGTGTGGAAATACGGACGCACGAGCGTGGATTTTCGGACGCCTGATGAATGAGAGTGGATAATCTCCCACATTGAGCCCCAAGCAAGGCTCAATGTGGGAGATTATCCACTCTCATTTTTTCGACATGTGCCGTGTTGGTAGCTCTGGTGTGCGCCGAGCGCGTGCGGCTAACGTCGCAAAATAGAGCTTTGTGCTGGCAGTTGTCGTAATAAGCCCTCACGTTGTCAAGGGATTGGAAGGGGTCTAGGTATTCAGCCGTGACGGCGGAGACATCGCGCCCATGCGCTTCATTAGTCTTATCGGATTTTCGAACTATTTGCGGCGGTAGATGAGTGTGAGCAAATGCTAGCGAGCCTTTTCACCATGTCGCCGTTCTCGTCAACGAAGATACTGGGCTCTTTGGCCAATGGGGCTCCTAATGGAAATAAATATAAAATAGCCGGGGAACTTTCCTGGCACTTGGAGGTAGCCAAAAGAGCCGTAAGTAACTATATGGCAAACGCCGACGGTGAACGTAGGGGGGCGTGGGATGAAGTTGATAATCAAGGGTTCTTCTGCGGTGGTCACAAATCAGCAGGCAACTAAAAGATAGGAGGTTCACTAGGCGTAAAATCTTTAAACAGTATGAACAAATTTCATTTCGCGGATACGCGCCTTCGGTTCATGAAGTGCCTCGCGATAATTTCTCGCCCTATATAAGGCAGGCGGACATACCGAGAAGGGAGAACCATGGGAAAGAGCATTAATGATATGAAGATGCCTGACTTCGGGAATATGGCCAAGGGCATGGTGCAGGGGGCCGCGAACGGAGCGAAGAGGATTCATCAGGCTTTCGGCGGTGAATACGGGGATTCATTCGAGGGAAATGTCGTTGCTGAGAATGGCGAATATATCCTACCGGATCCGATAATTGACGACCGCGAATGTGAAGAGATCGACTCCCTCGCCAAACGCTACGAGAAGATGACCTCTCCCGGTATTCTGGCAAAAGCCGGGAGGAAAGCCGATGAACTCACGCCCGCTCCGGTCAAGGAGATTGCCGGTAAAGTTAGTGACATCGCCAGGGATACATTCGAGGATCTGACGGAGCAGGAGCTCATGGCGGCTGCCATCAAGAAGGCTGCCGATGGCTTCGGAGAGCTCGAGAAACAGGCGGCAAAGGCAAGCGTGAGCAAAGAACACGTCATACAGTGCGTCAACGCGGGAAAACAGGCACAAAAGGTTTCGGATATTTCGCAAATCTGTCTGCTGCGCGCATATGACGTCGCTGCCGTCTCGGCCAAGGAGCGCCCGCAGCACATGGGAATCGCACTTGCCGAGGGCGGAGGAACGGGTGCTATCGGGTTCTGGGGTCTCCCTGCAAACATCGCGCTCAGCATGCTTGTTTATTTCAGGGCAGTCCAGTCAGTGGCCATGTTCTATGGCTACGACGTCAAAGAAGACCCCGCAGAGCTCATCATTGCCAGCGAGGTGTTCCAAAGGGCGATGTCGCCGTGCCCCAAGGGGAACCCAGCTACTGATTATATCGGGAAGGTTCTCGTATATGCCGAGAGCGCGGCCGTGAAACAAGCCGCAAAGAAGGGCTGGACCGCGATGGTCGAGAAAGGTGGCGCCGCGCTCGCTATCGCCCAGATGCGCGCGCTCGCCAACAAAGCAGCCCAAAAGGCTTTGGAGAACGGTGGCAAGAAGGCAATCGAGGCTGGCGTATTTAAGAAAACCCTTACTCAAATTGGTCAGAAGCTGACTCTGAAGAACGTCGGCAGACTTGTTCCCGTGGTGGGAGCGGGTTTCGGTGCCTTTTTTGACACAGCGCAAATGAACAGTATCCTAGACTTCGCCGACCTCTTCTACCACAAGCGTTTCATTGTCGAGAAGGAACAACGTGTGCAGAGGCTTACGGGAGAAACGGCTGAGTTTGCAGAGAGTTAGAGTCGTCAACTAGACCTGTCGGGCGCAACTCCATGCGCCGAAACGTAATCAATCGGAAGCTATTTGGCTGCCCTCGGCCATGCGGCTTCCGCCTTACTCTATCTCGCCGTCAGGTACTCCGAGCTTATGTGACGTCCACCCGCATCATCGCGCTCGTGCACGTCTGCGTCGGGGGTGGAGGTCCTTGGCTCTTGGTTGGCGAACAGTTTGTCAAACGTCATATCTGGCACCCCGGTTCAGTATTTAGATTTACATTCTATTGTCCATGCCCGCAGCCATTTTAGTCCCAGCTACGGCCTCTTCGGCACCTGCGGCAGCCTGGCTCCGCAGGAAGAGCAGTACGGCGCGTCGCCGGATGCCTTGACGCCGCAATAGGGGCAGAAAGACGCGCGCACCTTGCGGCCTCCTGGCGTCCAGGTCCTAATTCCCTTGGCAATCAGGACTGCTACGCGCTCGGGGATACCCGAGTCTTCGTTTGAGCTCGCTACGGTGTAATCGCTTGTGAGGTGGCCCTTGTAGTCAAAGTCAATTACGAACTTCCATGAGCTGATGCCGCTGAGAGTAGCAACTGCCCCGTAGACTCTGTGCCCGGCTACGGTAAGGGACTCAAGTCTTTTTACTGATCGTCGCGTATTGGCGACAATTTCCTCAAGCTCTTCTTGGGTCACATCGTCTCTGAAACTCTCGCTCGCACGGTCCCACTCGGCTTTTGCTTTGACCTTTTCGAGTTCGACCTTCCGTTTCTCCTGTCTGTCGGATGCGAACACTACGATGCCAAGGAGAATGAACATGGGCAAAAGTGACGTCAGCATATCCATTAAATGCTCCCTAAATAACTCCAGCGCTGCATGCGAGAAAAACAATGCGACGTGTAAGATGATAAAGGCGGATAGCCCCGCTGTGAAATATCACCTGAAAGTCTCGTGGTAGGCGACGCGCATCACGACGATGCTGCCAAGGGCTCCTTCTGCGAGTGTAAACCCTGCAAAATGGATTCGGAGAACTGGCGGCAGTGGTCAATCACTCTTTTCGATGGAGACTGTCTCTGGATTTACTACTGACGCTAGTGGCGGCCACGGTCCAAGTGTATTCGGAGTCGCTGACTAACTTTCGTCGAGCTCCTTCAGTCGGGAGAGGCAGCGGTCCAGAAACCCGCTCCTAGCTTGCGCGGCAAGGAGTCCGTCGCAGAAGCGGTCGCCACGAACGCACCACGTGATGCATGCACGTATCAGGTCAATGTCCCCATGGTCGATGTCGCAGCTGTCTATACCTTCCGAGGTGTCGATGCTATGGCGTTCAAGCGTCTCGAAGTAGCTGGTGTCTGCGAACCCGTCCAGTTCATAGAAATCGTCGACGAAATCCTCGAGTCCGAACGTCCCGCCCCCAAACTCGACATTCATGTTTCTGTCCGCCAGCTTGCCAGCGTACTTGGTTAGTCTTTCGAACATGTTCGCTCTTTAGCTCAAAAGTCCGTTGTTGCCCAGGTAGTCCACGAAGGCATCGATGATCCGTGCCGTGCGAGTCGCGATGTCTATTTCGGTGAAGTCTCCCATGACTTGTGTCAGGCGCTTGAGTTCCGCGATCTTTGTTCCGGCTTTGCGCTTGCCGTTGCCGTCGGTGTATCCCTCATAGTACTTGCGTTTATCGCAGAATCTGTAGTCGGCCGCGCGGATGTTTACACGCTTCTCGAGCAGCGCCTTGTTACCCAACGCCTCCAGGCTGGATTGATCGACGAGCGGGTCTATCTCGTTGCGCTTCTTGGCATAGATGTGCTCAATTTCAAGCGTGGTGTCTAGGTCCATGAGTGGCTGATCTGGGTCTGCGTACGCCCACCAAGTGAGTATGGACTTCGTTACAGGCCTGCCGTTGGTGAACACGTAGGTTCGGAATCGCTCAGCAATATTTGCGCGATTGAAGTGGTGGTTAGGAAACTCCACCGGGCGGTGCTCCACGATGTTGATCATCTCGGGATACACTGGCGAACGCAGCGCATTCACGCCGGGGCGCTCAATGGCGTAGGCGAGAATGAATGCCGTGATCTTGTTTAGAAAGCCGTAGAGTGCCTCGTCATCGAGGGCACTTTTGCTGTCGCGGTTGGCGAGGAACCAGACGCTTAGCAGATAGGTCCACATGCCGTTGGGGGCGTAGTTCAGCACGAAGAGCCTGCGGAGCACGCGCTCACTGAACCCTTCCTGCGCGTCGACGCGTTTCCAGAAGCCGAGCAGCGCCTCGAGATCGTCGAGCGTGGCGTCCTCCTTGAGCATGGCGTAGCCATCGGCACCGAAGAAGTCGCGCAACGATGCGGTGGTCGTGTCGCGGATGCCTTTCTTCGCGCGGCGGTAGTACATGTAGCGCGTAAATAGCTCATCGGTTGGTGTGCCGCGCATGGGCCGGAAGATAGCGTTCGCTCCCTCCTCGAGTGCCTTCCAGCGACGGATGAACTCGTCCTTGCGCCCCGTGTCGGAATAATGCTTGTAGAACTGGCTCTTGAAGATGTCGGCATCCGAGAGAGGCAACCCTCGGTCGTTTAGAGTCGAGAAGATGCGTAGCGCGGTGTCCTGCGACTCCGCTTCAATGGGCAACAGTATCACATTGTTGATAACGCGTGTGGCCATGTAGACGGTGTAGGTGGGCCACTCGCTCACCAGTTGTTCAATTTTCCTCTGGAAGAAAGCGAAGTTGCGGGCATAAGCGCTCTTCCAGCCATCGCCTACGTTGCCCTCTCGTAAAATCTCGAGGAATTCATTCTTGTCGTTGTCCGATGCAACCTCGGAGTCGATCTTGAGGCGCTCCATGTCGGGCTCGTCGAACTCGTCGGTTTTCCATACACAACGGGCGATTGCCTCGCGCATCTTCACAGACTGCTTATCCTTCATGTTGGTGAACTTGTCGTAGAACGCGCGGAGCAGCAGCATGATGGTGGTGAGGCGCTGCTGGCCGTCAATGATCTCAAGTTGGCCAGAGAGGTTCTTAAAGGTGACGATGGGCCCTAGAAAGTATTCGTCGTTTTCGCTGTCGAAACGCTCGTAGTCATCGCCTGGAAAAGCGAACGAGAACAGGTCATCCCACAGCGTTGCGCATTCATCCTCGCCCCAGGCGTAGGGCCTCTGGTAGTCGGGGATGAGGAAGTCTGACCGCTTATCGGTGAGAAGATCGCGAATCGATCGCTGGTCGATGTTGAGCTTGGACATGAGCTGTACCTTCCGCGCAGGAACAATCAAGATGACACGGATTATATCGCCGAAGTCGTCATTCGCTCCATTGCTGAGAGCTATTGAATCTAGCAACCTCTGGCCAACCCTTACGGTTTCATGTCGTGATCCATATCGGCGCCGATCAATGCCCGTGATGCTTCTGCTTGCACCTTCTTTGGAGAGCGCGAACGAGAGATGCGGTCTACAGACGACTGAATAGCTCCATTCGTTTTGGTTACAAGAAAACATGCTGCGCGCCTGCAGCATGAAGGAGAGGGAATCCTATGAAAATCGTTGTATTGAGCGGTAGCCCGCGCAAGGGCGCCAATACCGACACTATGGTCGAGGCGTTTGCCGAGACTGCGCGTGAGGGCGGCAATACGGTCGAGGTCGTCCGCGTTGCCAGCAAAAAGATTGCGGGCTGCTTGGGATGCCAGTACTGCTTCACCCATGAGGGCGTCTGCGTGCAGAAGGATGACATGGCCGGTGTGATCGAGTCGCTGAAAGACGCAGATATGGTCGTCTTCGCCTCGCCTATCTACTGGTTCGATATCACCGCGCAGGAAAAGGCCGCCATCGACCGTCTGTACGCCTTCGGTGCCACGGGATTTCCGTTCACCAAGACGGCCCTTTTGCTCGATAGCCACAGCGAGGGCGTCTATGATGCGGCGATCACTATGTACAAGTCAGCGTGCGCGTACTGCAAGTGGGAGGACCAGGGCATTGTCACCATCAACGGTATGACCGAGCGCGACAGCATGGTATCGTCGCCCAAGTTGGAAGAGGTGCGAGAGCTCGCTCGCAAGCTCGCCTAAGGACAAGAAGAACGCATGGCAATCAGCATTATTTGAAGTACTTGCCGTCCTTGCCAGGTGAATCGTTGATTGCCATGCGCCGTTGCCCTTGCGGACAATCTTGGCGTGCTAGGATGCCTTCTCGCTCAGGAACTCCCTGAACGCGGGGATGTCAAAGCCAACGAGACCACGCCCGCGCTCTCCGATGACGCCGTCCTCCAGGAGGCGGCGTTTGTATTGGCTTGCGTAGTTGCTGGCGACGCCCATGCGTTTGGCTATCTCCGAGACCCTGCTGGGGCCAGAATCGGGCAGCATCGCCAACAAGAATTCGATGTCTTTGTCAGAAAGCTCCCGATAGGTCGTTTCGAGAATTCGATCGCGTAGCTCCATACGGGCAAGCAGAGAGCCCTGCTGGACATCAGGTGCGCTGATTTTGGGCGAGTTCTCCGAAACATCCCATGTGCGATATCCGACGAGTTGCATCATGTAGGGGAATCCGTCGACGGCCTTCACAGCATCCTCGAGCGCCTCTGGTGTGATTGAACGTCCTCCGGCCTCAACGGTTTTGCGAAACGCGTTTGCAATTTCAACGTCAGTGATTCGCCCTAACTGATGATATTGGGAACGTCTGAGGAACGAGACGGAATCGTTACGCAGCAACGCCGATACTTTGTAGGGCAGTCCTGCCATGAGTAGGGCAACTTTTTTACCTTCGCGTACAAAGTGCTGGTAAACAGAGGCAAATTGAAGCATTTCTTCGAGATCGACGGTGACTTCATCGATGGTGATGAGAAGCCCGATGTCATGTTTTCCGAGTTGCTTAAAGATGCCATTCATGCGCGTGCGCCAGTTGCCCTGGGCTTCTTGAGCATATGTCCAATCGATGCCCACTGGACCAATTTGAACGCCGTTTATGCGCGCGTGAGGCTGTGAGAGGTAGCTATCTGCGGCTTCTTTGGTTCGCTCGATAATATCTTCGAGCATGCCTGGCATGGCGGACACATTTGCTGCGATCCAGCCGTGTTCAAGCGCCGTTTCTGAAAGGAGCGAGAGAAGCGCCGTCTTGCCCGTTCCCCTTGCGCCCGTAAAAATAGTCGACAGGTTGGGATCTCCCGGGCCGTTGATAAAGCCACGGTTGATGTCACGCAGGATATGCTCGCGACCCGCTAGAAAGGGAGGGACGCTTCCAAATGTTGGGGTAAAGGGGTTCTTGCTGTACTCCATGGTAGCTCCTTTGCAAGTTTTGCTAATTTTTGCAACTTTTGCTAACTTTTGCAAGTTTTGCTAACGGATTAACATGCCTTGTGCCGTGGGATTGCAGGAGTGGAAAACGGGGATTCCTATTATTCCGACTACGTTGCAACGAGCGGGGCCCGGAGCGCGATGTTGCTGCGCTCCGGGCCCCGCTGCTTTGTACAACCATGACGGTTTGGCCACCGTTGTTTTAGTCAAACAGGCTCGGCATGTCGTTTTCCTTCATGAGGGAACCGGCGGAGGGCAGGCTCTGCGCGGTGAACTTTTCGGCCGAG
>CAJKGV010000009.1:0-20506 GCA_905199455.1 Collinsella aerofaciens
GAAGCCCTCGCCGCACGAAGTGCGCAGCGAGGGCTTCTTGCATGTCCGAGGACGTTTTGGGAGGTAGCCCAAACAGCCCCGGCGATCCTGCGGGAGTTGAGTCCCTTTAGAACTTGTCGTGGAAGGTACGCGCAATGACCTCGTCCTGCTGCTCCTTGGTGAGCGTGTGGAAGTTCACGGCATAGCCGGAAACGCGGATGGTCAGCTGCGGGTACTTCTCGGGGTGAGCCTGAGCGTCGAGCAGCGTCTCACGGTTGAAGACGTTGATGTTCAGGTGGTGGCCACCCTTCTCAGCGTAAGCGTCGAGCATGTGGACCAGGTTATCGGCCTGAGTCTCGGAAACTTCAGAAACCTTCATAATGTGTCTCCTTCGATTAATAGGCGCCGGCCGAAACCGGCGCGCTAATCAGTAATCGTTATTGTTAGTATAGCACTAACAATAGTTACTCGCCCAGCTGATCAAGGTCGATATCGCCAAAGAACACCTGGTCCTCCTTGCCGAGCGCACTCGGGATGATGGAGAAGGTGTTGGAGATGCCGTCCTGAGCATCGCGGAACGGGAGCTTGGAAACCGAAGACAGCGAAGCGATGGCGCCGTGGCTATCGCGCTTGTGCATGGGGTTAGCACCCGGGGCGAACGGCTGGCCAGCCTTGCGGCCGTCGGGCGTGGAGCCGGTCTTCTTACCGTACACGACGTTGGAGGTAATGGTCAGAACCGAGGTCGTGGGCACGGAGTTGCGATAGGTGTCGTTCATGCGGATGTACTCCATGAACTGGTGCACAACGTCGTGAGCGATCTGGTCGACGCGGTCGTCGTCGTTACCGTACTTGGGGAAATCGCCCTCGGTCTCGAAGTCGACGATGATGCCGTTCTCGTCACGGACGGGGTGGACCTTGGCGTACTTGATGGCGGACAGGGAGTCAGCCACGACGGAAAGGCCAGCGATGCCCGTAGCGAACCAGCGGTGCACGTGCTTGTCGTGCAGAGCCATCTGGATGCGCTCGTAGCAATACTTGTCGTGCATGTAGTGAATGATGTTCAGCGAGTTGACGTACACGCCAGCGAGCCACTTCATCATGTCGTTGTACTTGGCCACAACGTCGTCGTAATCGAGCGTATCGCCCTCGACGGCGCGGTACTTGGGGCCGACCTGCTTCTTGGAGACCTCGTCAACACCGCCGTTGAGTGCATACAGCAGGCACTTAGCCAGGTTGGCGCGAGCGCCGAAGAACTGCATCTCCTTGCCAATGCGCATGGAGGACACGCAGCAGGCGATACCGTAGTCGTCGCCGTGATAGACGCGCATGAGGTCGTCGTTCTCGTACTGGATCGAGGAGCTGGCGACAGAAGTCTTGGCGCAGAACTTCTTGAAGTTCTCGGGCAGACGGGTCGACCACAGAACGGTCATGTTGGGCTCGGGGCTGGTGCCCATGTTCTCGAGCGTGTGCAGGTAGCGGTAGCTCATCTTGGTAACGAGCGTACGGCCGTCAACACCCATGCCGCCGATGGACTCGGTGACCCACTGCGGATCGCCGGTAAACAGGGCCTGGTACTCGGGGGTACGGGCAAACTTGACCATGCGGAGCTTCATGATGAAGTGATCCACGAACTCCTGGATCTGCTCCTCGGTGAAGGTACCGTTGGCAAGGTCGCGCTCAGCGTAGATGTCGATGAACGTAGAGGTACGGCCGATGGACATAGCGGCGCCGTTCTGCTCCTTGACGGCAGCGAGGTAGGCGAAGTACATCCACTGGATGGCCTCCTGCGTGTTGGTAGCAGGGTTGGAAATGTCGAAACCATAGGTCTCGGCCATCATCTTGAGCTCGCCGAGGGCGCGGATCTGCTCCTGCAGCTCCTCGCGATCGCGGATGTTGTCGGCGGTCATGACCGTCGGGGTGGAAGCCTTCTGGGCCTCCTTGTCCTTAATCAGGTAGTCGACGCCGTACAGGGCAACACGACGGTAGTCGCCGATGATGCGGCCGCGGCCATAGCCATCGGGCAGACCGGTGATGATGTGAGCCGAGCGGCAAGCACGCATCTCGGGGGTGTAGACATCGAAGACGCCGGCGTTGTGGGTCTTGCGCTCGAAGGTGTAGCGCTCGACAACGTTCTCGTCGACCTTATAGCCGTGCTGGCTGGCAGCCTGGCAAGCGATGCGGATACCGCCGTTGACGTGCAGCGCGCGCTTGAGCGGCTTGTCGGTCTGGAGGCCGACGATGGTCTCCTTCTCGCGGTGGGCGTTATCGATGTAGCCAGCGGGGTGGCTCACGATACCCGTGACGGTCTTGGTGTCCATATCGAGGACACCGCCCTGCTCGCGCTCCTTAAGCAGCAGGTCGAGAACCTCGCCCCACAGCTCCTTGGTACGCTCGGTCGGGCCGGCGAGGAACGACTCGTCGCCCTCGTAGGGGGTGTAGTTCTTCTGGATGAAGTCTCGGACGTCAACCTCTCCCGTCCAGATGCCTTCCTTGAAGCCTTCCCATGCCTCCTGCATTGTGTAACCACGCTCCTAGTTACGTGTAATGCGGCGCTCTCTCACACCGCTGCTTATTGAATTCTTGAATGTTCGGCTTGCACTACCGGCTTCTTCCGTTCTTCACCACACGTTGGTGTAGGGAAAACGTTTATCCACCTTGGAACTACAACCCAAAACCCAAGATTTCACCCGTTTGAGAAGGATAACATAGCGACCCTCTCCATCTGGGCTGTTATATGTTTCTTTTTTTATATCATAATGGCGTTTTTTACAAACCCGCAGGAAATGCGAGCGCGAACAACTACCGTTCACCGATTTCTTTGGTATTTTTCCTTGCCTTTGTACGACGTTCACTCTAGCTGTTATGTCAGCTTTATCAGGGTAAAGTACCCCAGAGACCCTTCAGAAACTGAAGGGCGGCCACGGGATTTCCCCCAGGGCCGCCCTATGGCGTGGCTAGTTATTTAGCTTTGATTGCCGTTTGGCATTAGGCGGCTGCGGAAGCCTTGTCGGTCGTTGCCTTGCTGTTGCTCTGCTGGCCCTCAAAATGCTTGTAGCACCAGCTGGTGACCAGCGGGGTCAATATAGCCGTCACGATTGCGCAGGCAGCAACCTGTGCCGTAGCCGTCGCGAGCACGGCGCCACCGTACGTGGCCCCGTTGACGCTTGCCATGGCAGCAGGCGTAGCCACATTGGCTCCGGCGCAGCTCGAAA
The DNA here is from genome assembly GCA_905199455.1 of Collinsella aerofaciens. Taxonomy (GTDB): domain Bacteria; phylum Actinomycetota; class Coriobacteriia; order Coriobacteriales; family Coriobacteriaceae; genus Collinsella; species Collinsella aerofaciens_AW. The sequence continues at coordinate 3,192 of CAJKGV010000009.1, forward strand.
TGGCCGCACCTGCGACACCCGTGCCGCCCGTGAGCTTGTCGACCGCGATGACGGGAATTGCAAAGATCACCGAGCAGATCACGCCGAGCAGAATACCGGGAAGACCGCCATTAATGAGCTGGCCAAAGGTCATGGTCGAGCCCATGGCAAAGAAGACGAGCACGATGACGGCGGAAAGTGCCGGTGCCATCATCTTCTTAAAGCTGGGGAAGACGTTGCCCAGAATAATGCCGACGACGATCGGCAGGATGGCACCCACGAGCGACCAGCCGATCGGAGCCTGGCCGGCAGCGCCGAGCACGATCATCGTGACCGGAGGGCCGACAACGAGCGTGGTGATTGCGACAGCGCCACGCTCGGCCTCATTGCCCATGGTGCCCATCAGACCAGCGTACATAGCGTTGTTGGCGCCGGTGCAAGCCGCCAGCATCACCATGGCAGAGATGCCAAACAGGTTGTCGTTGAACACATAAAGGATGAGCAGCGACACGGCAACGACCACGATTTGCTTGACGGCGATGATGATGGCACCGCGGGCAGCGGCGGCAGGAGCACTCTTAAACGAAATCGTCGTACCGACGATAAGCAAAAAAGCGCCCACGAGCGGGCCTGCACCCTGCTGGGTCATGCCAAGCGTAAAGCTGCCGAGCGTTTTGAACAGATCGGGGAATAGCGTGTTGAGCAGGCAGCCCAGCAGAAGCGGCACCAAAATATTGGCACCCGGGATGGAGGACATCTTAAAGAACGGCTCCTTTGCCGCCGGCGCCTCCACCACAGTCGATTCACTCATTTATATCTCCTTTTGATGCGTGTGGCACGCGGTCGCACGCTCCTGTGCCAGAAAGAAGGCGACGGTCCCGAGTCGCAGGAGCCGTCGCCGAATTAACGTCGCGGGGTATTACCCGTCCAGAACGATGCCACCGTCGCAGTCACCGATCTCGCCGTTCACGAAGCTGGCGAGGTCGGAGGCAAAGAAGAGCACCATCTGCGCAGGCTCGCTGGCCTGGGCGGCACGGCCCAGAGGAATACCGTTGATGATGCGCTGAGAGTTCTCGTCAGAGAGAATCGAGGTCATATCGGTCAACGTGAGCGACGGGCACACAGCGTTGCAGCGAACGCCGAACCTACCGCCCTCCTTGGCGACTGCCTTGGTTAGACCGTTAACACCGGCCTTGGAGCTCGCGTAAGCCGCGGTGCCGAGCAGGCCGCCGCCGATCTTGCCAGCAACAGAGCTCACGTTGACGATAGTGCCGGCATGGGCAGCCTTAAAGTGCGGGTACACGGCGTTCATCATGGTAAAGGTGCCGTTGAGGTTGATGTCGATGGTACGGCGCCACTCGGTGTCGTCGATCTCGTCGAACTTCTTGGTGCTGATGACGCCAGCGCAGTTGATCAGGATATTGGTTTGCGGCAGGTCTGCGAAAATCTGTTCGACGGTCTCGCGCGCCTTGGGCGCATCAGCGACATCGAGCTGATAAAACTTGTTGCCCTCGCCAAGCTCGGCCACAGCGGCCTCGCCCTTAGCAGCGTTCCTTGCGATGAGCGCGACATGTCCGCCGCCCGCGACGATGCCCTTGGCGATCTCGAGGCCAATGCCCTGAGTGCCGCCCGTGACAATCGCGGTCTTGCCCGTGAAGTCAAATGCCATGACTCCATCCCCCTTTATATAAGGTGTCTCCTCGCGGGAAGTTGGAGCATCGCACGTGGCGATTATATGAGTCCCAGTCGTCATGGTGGTGACAACCCCTCGCCTAACCGCGTGCATGATAGTTCTTTGAAACGCTGCAATTCTTGAATGATTTTAATTCTTTATGCGTTCTTTATATTGCCTAGCAACCAGGTAGTTTTTGGGACATGCCTAGAGATCTGCCCTTAACTTTGCTGGCACCGACGGTGTACGGAGATCGCCTAAAGGCAGTTTTCTAGGCATGTCCCAAAAATCTTCCGTATAGGGCGCGCGTGCAGGGGTATCATCTTTCACCGAAAATAGTTTCTAGTGTTAGGGGTTTTCGGTGGAAGATACCGATTTCCATGAGCTTGGGAGTCAGCTCCTTACCGAGTTTGGCGGCATTCACCAGCGCGTTTCGCGCTTTGTGGACAAAGCTCTCAGCGGCGAGATGGCTGTCATGCGCGCCCTTATGCTCGCTGGCGGTTCGCTCACGCCGAGCGAACTCGCTGATCGCGCCTGGGTCTCGAACGCCCGCATTGCCAATATCCTACGCGCTCTCGAAGCCAAGGGCTGGGTTGAGCGTGAGCACTCAAAGACCGACCGTCGTCGCGTACACGTCATAGTGACCGACAAGGGATTCCAGGATCTCGAAATCAAACGCCGGGAATTCGAGGACCGCACCGCGGCTTTCCTCGAACAGCTCGGCGAAACAGATACCCAAGAGATGGTGCGTCTTCTAAGGCGTGCCAACGAAATTATCGACCACAATCAAGAAAGGAGAGATGCCGAGTGAGGATTCTCAAGCTCTTTAAAAAGCATGTCCTGGCACTGCTCGCAGCTATCGTACTTATCGTAATCAGCTGCAACGCCGATCTGGCGCTGCCTACCTATATGAGCGACATCGTCGACGTGGGCGTGCAGCAAGGCGGCATCGCCTCGCCCGTGCCCGACACCATTCGCGCCGAATCGCTCGACGACCTCGAACTCTTTATGAGCGCCAAGGACGCCAAAGCTGTGGAGGCCGTGTTTAGTAAGGCGGACAATAACGGCATTCGAACGTACAAGGGCACCGAGGAGGAGCGCGGCGACGGCGACAAGATTGCCGACATCATGAGCCTGCCTGAGACCGTCGTGCTCGCCTTCAACCAGGGCATTGACGCCGACTCCATGGGCGACATGACCGGCGCATCCACCGAGGCAAGCGATGGCGGCGCCGCTCAGGCCATGCCCACCCCCGAGCAGATGGCAGCGATGACGCCCGAGCAGCTCGCCGAGATGCAGCAGAAGGCCGCAGCCGCGCAGAGCATGCAAAAGCAGATCGACGCCGACGGCGGTAAGATCACCATGAAGAGCCTGCGCCTAGGCGTTGAAGGCGGTCTTATCGATCAGGGCAAGCTCGTCGAGGGCGCCAACCAAATGGCAGACAAAATGGGCTCCATGTCGGGCTCCATCGTCACCCAGCGCGCCGTGAGCTATGTGCAGGACGAGTACAAGGCACAGGGCATCGACCCCGCCGACGTGCAGAACGCCTACCTGGGCCGCATGGCGACCACGATGTTTGGTCTGTGTCTGGTGTCGCTCGTCGCCACCATCCTGACCGGCGCCGTGGCGTCGCGCACCGCCTGCTCCATCGCCCGCGACCTGCGCCGCGAGACCTTCAACAAGGTTATGCACTTCTCGCCGGCCGAGGTGGGCAAGTTTAGCCAGGCCTCGCTCATCACCCGCTGCACCAACGACATTCAGCAGATCCAGATGGCCGCAACCCTGTTTATCCGCATGTGCCTGATGGCTCCCGTCATGGGCATCGTCGCTGTCATGCGTGTCCTGGCCAACCACACCGGCCTGGAGTGGACCATCGCCGTGGCCATCATCGCGGTCTCGGCCGTCGTCGGCGTGCTCATGGGCCTCACCATGCCCAAGTTCAAAAAGATGCAAAGTTACGTGGACCGTGTGAACCTTACCGCCCGCGAGCTGCTCGACGGTCTTATGCCCATCCGCTCGTTCAACCGCGAGGAGCATGAGCTCGAGCGTTTTGACAAGGCGTCGCTCGACCTGATGACCACGCAGCTCTACACCAACCGAGCCATGAGCTTTATGATGCCGCTCATGATGCTCGTCATGAACTGCATCACCGTGCTCATCGTCTGGTTTGGCGCCCAAGGCGTGTCCGACGGCGTGATGCAGGTCGGCAACATGATGGCGTTTATCTCCTACACCATGCAGATCGTTATGGCGTTTATGATCCTCACCATGGTTTCGGTCATTCTGCCCCGTGCCGAGGTCGCAGCCGAGCGCGTGGAAGAGGTCATCACCTGCCCCACGAGCATCAACGACCCCGCCTCGCCCAAACTGCCCACGGCCAGCGCGCCGCGCGGTGAGCTCACCTTCCGCGACGTGAGCTTCCAGTATCCCGATGCCCGCGCCGACGTCATCAGCGGCGTGAACTTCACCACGCATGCCGGTCAGATGCTCGGCATCATTGGCTCCACGGGCTCGGGCAAGTCCACGCTCGTACAGCTGATTCCGCGCTTATACGACGTCACGGGCGGCAGCATTTCGCTCGACGGCATCGACGTGCGCGACATGACCCTTTCCGAGCTTCGCCGCCGCATTGGTTACATCCCGCAGCAGGGTCGCCTGTTCTCGGGCACCGTCGAGAGCAACCTCAAGTTTGCCGGCGACATGGTGAGCGATGATGACATGCACCGGGCGGCACGCATCGCCCAAGCCGAGGACTTTATCGCCGAGCGCGAGGGCGGCTACGACTCCCCCATCAGCCAGGGAGGCTCCAATGTCTCGGGTGGTCAGCGCCAGCGCTTGGCCATCGCCCGCGCATTGGCCAAAAAGCCCGAGGTTGTGGTGTTCGATGACTCGTTTAGTGCCCTCGACTACAAGACCGACGCGCGCCTGCGCGAGGAGCTGGCCAAAAACGTTACCGACGCCGCGCTCGTGGTCGTGGCCCAGCGCATCGCGACTATCATGCACGCCGACCAGATTATCGTGCTCGACGACGGTCACGTGGTGGGCACCGGTACGCACGAGGAGCTGCTGCACAGCTGCCCGGCGTACCTGGAGATCGCACAGTCACAGCTTTCCGCCGAAGAGCTGGGGCTTACCCAAGAAGAAATTGCAGCCGTCACGGAAGGAGGCGAGCGCTAATGGCAGACGAGACCAAGACTCAGATTCCCAAGCCCACCCGCCAGCGTGGTCCCATGGGCCGCATGGGCGGCATGCGTCGCGGCGAAAAGGCCAAGGACTTTAAGGGCACCATGAGGCAGCTGCTCGGCTATATCGGCCAGCACAAGATTGCCGTGCTTGCCGCCGTCGCCTTTGCCGTGTGCTCGGTCATCTTTAACATTGTGGGACCCAAGGTGCTCGGCCAGGTTACCACCAAACTGTTCGAAGGCCTGGTTGCCAAGGTCAACGGCACCGGCGACGTCGACTTTGCCTGGATCGCCAAGACGCTCGGCTTTTTGCTCTGCCTGTATCTGGCAAGCTCTGTTTGCAGCCTCATCCAGGGCTGGCTCATGACCGGCGTCACGCAAAAGATCTGCTATCGCATGCGCAAGGAGATTGCCGCCAAAATCGCCGTCGTGCCGATGAGTTACTTTAACGGCCACAGCAAGGGCGACGTACTCAGCCGCATCACCAACGACGTCGACACGCTGGGTCAGTCGCTCAACCAGAGCGTGACGCAGCTCATCACGTCGATAACGCAGATTATCGGCGTGCTCGTCATGATGCTGTCGATCAGCCTGCCGCTCACCGGCGTCACCGTGCTCACGCTGCCGGCAGCCGCGATTATCCTGGCCGTGATGATTCACTTCTCGCAGCCGTACTTCCGCGAGCAACAGCAGGTTCTGGGCGCGGTCAACGGCATTATCGAGGAGGACTTTGCCGGCCAGAACGTCATTCAGGTGTTCGACCGCGCCGAGGCCTCGATCGAGGAGTTCGACCGTCAAAACGACCGGCTCTTTATTAGTGGCTGGCGCTCGCAGTTCCTATCGGGCCTGATGATGCCGCTTATGAGCCTGGTGGGTAACATGGGCTACGTGGGCGTCGTCGTGGTGGGCGCGCAACTTGCGCTGACCGGCAATGCCACGCCCGGCGACATCCAGAGCTTTATCCAGTACGTGCGCAACTTTACGCAGCCGGTGCAGCAGCTGGGCAACGTGAGCAACACGATGCAGTCGATGGCCGCTGCCACCGAGCGCGTCTTTGAGTTCCTAGCCGCGCCCGAGGAGGAGCAGAAAGCCGACGCGCAGATTCCCGAGAAGCGCCCCGGCCACGTGGAGTTTGACCATGTCAAGTTTGGCTACACGCCCGACAAGACCATCATCCACGACTTTAGCTGCGAGGCGCAGCCCGGCCAGACCATCGCCATCGTCGGCCCCACCGGCGCCGGCAAGACCACGCTCATCAAGCTGCTGCAGCGCTTCTACGATGTGGACGGCGGTTCGCTGCGCGTCGAGGGCATCGACGTGCGCGATTGGGATCGCGCGGCGCTGCGCGGCGAGTTTGCTATGGTACTGCAGGATACCTGGCTGTTTAACGGCACGATCCGCGAGAACATCCGCTACGGACGCCCCGACGCGAGCGATGCCGAGGTCGAAGCCGCTGCACGCGCCGCACGCTGCGACCACTTTATCCATACGCTCGCCGGCGGTTACGACTTTATGATCAACGAAGAGGGCACCAACCTCTCGCAGGGTCAGCGCCAGCTCGTGACCATCGCCCGCGCCATTCTGGCCGACCGTCCGGCGCTGATTTTGGACGAGGCGACCTCCAACGTTGACACTCGCACCGAGGAGCTTATTCAGCGTGCCATGGATGCGCTGATGCAGGGCCGTACCAGCTTTGTCATCGCGCACCGCCTGTCCACGATCCGCAACGCCGACGTGATCTTGGTAATTCGTGACGGCGACATCGTCGAGAAGGGCACGCACGACGAGCTGCTCGCCCAGGGCGGCTTCTACGCCGACCTGTACAACTCGCAGTTCGACGAGGCGGCGTAGATACGGCCGCAGAGAAATGATGACGCCCGAGAACGGGGGCGCAGGACAACCTGCGCCCCCGTTTTGTGTCCTTCGAGCCTCGAAACGCCTTCCCCGAGACCTCATTGACGGCGCTTTCCAGACCCCGTGGGCAAAAAAGGGCAAATATGAGTACTGTCACCTTTTTAGTAACAGCCAAAACCACCTCAAACGACCTCTTTGCGGCCCCTATACGCCTTTGAATTAATCAAAACGCCCGTTAGCAGGCTTCTGTCTGCCAACGTTAATGAACATATTTATCACTTTGTCTATTATCTCGCTAGACGGATATGTTACTAGGTGAGCAACAGTACTCATATTTGGCATTTTTTGCCCACGGAGTGTTTCCTGGGGAACCGGCAACAGCCTTAGGGTTCCGCGTGGCGCAGCTCCCTCCCGGCATCCGCCGACGTTTGCCCAGATAAAACCTGCCAAAATAAACCTGTCCCTTTTTGGCAGGTTTCGGGGTGACAAGGACTTGCACTTTAGCGTGCGACAGCGGATAATGCCGAGCATTCGACAATGTTCTCATTGCCATCAATTGATTGAGGAGGCCCCTATGGCCATGGAATTCAAACGCAGGCTGCCGATCCCCATGGAGATCCGCGAGGAGATGCCGCTTTCCGCCGAGCTTACTGCCAAAAAGCAGGCATTTGACGCCGAGGTCGCCAAAGTCTTTACCGGCGAGGACGCGCGCAAGGTACTCATCATCGGCCCGTGCTCTGCCGACCGCGAGGATTCGGTGCTTGAGTACATGAACCGACTGGCCAAGGTCGCCGAAGAGGTCAAGGACAAGCTCATCATCATTCCGCGCGTCTACACCAATAAGCCGCGCACCAAGGGCACCGGCTACAAGGGTCTTCTGCACAACCCCAACCCCGAGGCTCCCGACGACCTGCTCGAGGGCGTCAAGGCCATCCGCCACATGCACCTGCGCGTCATCGAGGAGACCGGCTTCTTTACCGCCGATGAGATGCTCTACCCGTCCAACTACCAATACCTCGTCGACCTGCTGAGCTATGTTGCCGTGGGCGCACGCTCGGTCGAGAACCAGGAGCATCGCCTGGTGTCGAGCGGCATTTCGGTACCCGTCGGCATGAAGAATCCCACTGCCGGCTCTACCACCGTTATGCTCAACTCCATTTACGCCGCGCAGGCGCACCAGAGCTTCATCTTCCGCAACTGGGAGGTCGAGTGCGACGGCAATCCGCTCGCGCACGCCGTTATGCGTGGCTACATCGGTCTCGACGGTCGCACCTACCCCAACTACCACTACGAGCACCTGGAGCGCCTGGCCGAACGCTATACCGAGCATGCCGGCTATGCCAATCCGGCAGCGGTCATCGACTGCAACCACGACAACTCGGGCAAGCGTCCGCTGGAGCAGTATCGCATTTGCAAGGAGGTGCTCGACAGCTGCCGCCGCAACGAGTCCATCTCCAAGCTGGTCAAGGGCTTTATGATCGAGTCCTACCTGGAGGATGGCAACCAGCCGGTCGACGGCGGTGTCTTTGGCAAGTCGATCACCGACCCGTGCCTGGGCTGGGAAAAGACCGACTACCTCATCCACGAGATCGCAGAGCGTATTTAGTTACGCGGTTTGCCAAACCGCGTAACGGCTCGACGCTGCAAACGCCCCTAAGCGGCAACCTGACGTTCAATCGTCGGTCGCGTACCGAAGTACGCTTCCCTCCTCTTTCACGTCACCTTGCTCGCCTAGGGGCGTTTTCGCTGACTTATGCTCAACCTACGATAAATCCGAGCTGAACGAGCTACTCGCTGTAGCGGGTGGCTATGGCAGCTTGCACCATTCCGGCGCTCATGAGGTAGGTCACCAGGAAGTATCCGCCATAGGCTGCCAGGAAGATTGCACAGGTGAGGCCCACGGTGCCGCCGATGCTCATATTTCCGAATATGCTCACCAGCTCGATGATCACCTTAAGTGCCACAAAGGAGTGCGCCAGGCCCACTGCCAGAGGGAACAGGAAGAACACTGCTTGCTGCGCCATCACCGAATGGCGAATCTGGCGGTCCTCACAGCCGATCTGTGCCAGCACACGATAGCTGCGGCTGCCGTCGGCCACGTTGGAGAGTTGCTGGATCGACAGAATCGCCGCGCATGCAACGACCAATACAAAGCCGATGTAGATGGCTAGGTAGCTAATAAGACCGTTCATTTGCGCTGCTTGCGCGTACATCTCGGAGCGTGTGATGAAGGTTCCCCACGACCCCGGCTCCTTGCCGTCAACGAGCAGATTGTCGAGCACAGTGTATTTAATACTCTCGTCTGCCTCGGTCGTATCCATCCCCTGTTTGTAGTTAACGAGCAGGCTACTGGAATACGGCTGCAGATTAAGTTGGGACAACAGCTCGTCGGCAACGACGACGGTACCCGGATTACTGCCCATCGCCGAGTTGGCGATGGCCGCCGCATCTTCGTCCGACTTATCGGTTGCGGGCTTGAGCGTATGCCCGCCCAAGGTAAGGGCATGGCCGCCAGCCATATACTTGGTGTACAGGTCGACCAGCTCGCCGCCCATATCACACGTGAGCAGATACTGGTCGTGACCGATGTGCACCGGCTCCTCGCCCATCATCTGACGCAGTTTGTTGTACTGGCTCGCCGGCGTCACAAACAGACCCATCGTATCGGCATTGCTACCCCCGAACGCCTTGGGAAGCTTTTCGCCCATGGCCTTGCACATTTCACTTGGAGTCACCGAAGGATCCGAACCGCCAAGCGGGTAACTCAGATACGAATCGATCTGCACATGCTCACCGGCAACATCGGCAATATTGACCTTCTTGCCGGTCTCGTCGTTGTTGTCCGCCGACTTGCCCTTACGATCGCCGTGCCATGCGGAGTACAAATCGACCGTACTATCGGCCAGCACCATGCGATCGGCTTCAGACGGATTGATGTACTCTTTGTAGTAGTCGAGCGTATCGGGCGTGTAATAGACATACGTCTGTGACACGTCAACAGGGTTATAGCGCTCCAGGTTTTCGTTCATCACATTGGCAATCGACATACCGCACGTCACCGAGGTGATGGCCAAAAACAGGAGCATCGCGATGACGCCCATCGAAAAGCACACCGTGTTGACCTTGGCCGCAAGCTGGCGCACGGTAAACATGTTGAGGCCGCGCCAATACACGCCGCGCAGGCTCTGCAGCAGCTTGATGAGCATGCCCGAGAGTCCCCAGAACAGGGCAAAGGTGCCCACTGTAACCATAGCGGTCGTAATGCCAAACTGGTTCATGGCCTCTTGCAGCTTGCTGTCCGTCGCGGTTAGCGGGAACCCATCACGTAGCAGACGGTAATAGGCCACGCCCACAAGCACCACGCCCACGGCAAAGATGGCAATCGCAATCCAGGGGTTGCGCGTCTTGATGCTCTCGTTGCGACGCTCGGCACCCATAAGCTCGATGAGTTTGGTGCGACGCACGGCGCGAAGGTTCAGCAGTAGCGTGAGCACAAACATTACGAGCATGCAGGCAAGGGTCAGATTGAACGCATGCATCGAGAAAAAGAAGTGGAAATTGGCGATCTGTGTCTTAAAGAGCGAGGCCGTAAAGAACGTCATGAGCTGGGAGAGTCCCACACCCAGCACAATGCCGGCGACAAAGGCCACGACCGATACTATCACGGTCTCGAGCGCCATGATCGTGGCGACGCGCCCGCGCCCCATGCCGAGCACCTGGTACAGGCCAAACTCCTTCTTGCGGCGTTTCATGATGAAGTTATTGGCATACACCATCAAAAAGGCCATGACACCGGCCAAAAAGTACGTTAGGTCGCCGAGTATGCTGCCCATAACCTGCGCCAAGCCCTCTTCATCGATGCCGGCGATGTCGACCTGCATCGAGATGGTGTTAAAGGCATAGAAGACCGTGACGCCCAGGGTGAGCGTCAGCAAGTAGACGAGGTAGTCGCGGCCGGCGCGGCGGACGTTGCCCCAAGCGAGTTTACAGAGCATCGGAGCCCTCACCGCCCATCATGGCAACGACCTCCATAATGCGGTCGAAGAACTCTCGGCGGTCGATGTCGCCGCGGCGCAGCTCGGTGAAGATCTTGCCGTCGCGAATAAACAGCACACGGCTCGTGTAGCTGGCGGCAAAGCTGTCGTGCGTGACCATGAGCACGGTGGCGCGTAGGCGGCGGTTAAGGGCCTCTAGGCTCTCGAGCAACAGGCGGGCGCTTTTGGAGTCGAGGGCGCCGGTAGGCTCGTCGGCCATGATCATGGTGGGGTCGGTGACGAGCGCGCGAGCCGCGGCAACGCGCTGCTGCTGACCGCCGGACATCTGGTAGGGATACTTGTCGAGCACCTGGCTGATGGACAGGCGCGCTGCCACATCCTGCACGCGAGTCGAGATCTCTGCCGAGTTTGTGCGGGCGATGGTGAGCGGCAGAGCGATGTTCTCGCGTGCCGTGAGCGTATCGAGCAGGTTGGAGTCCTGGAAGATAAAGCCGAGCTCCTCGCGGCGGAACTGCGAGAGTTTGGCCTGCTTCATGCGCGTCACGTCCTGGCCGTTAATGCGGATCGTGCCGCTCGTGGCGCTATCGATGGTCGACACGCAGTTGAGCAACGTCGACTTGCCCGAGCCCGAAGCGCCCATGATGCCAACAAATTCACCGCGGTTGACGGTAAAGCTGACGTCGTTGAGCGCGCGGGTCACGTTGCCCAGCGCTCCGTATACCTTTTCGAGATGCGCGACCTCCAGTACCGGGGTCGCCATGTGCGTGGTTTGCATACCGAGTCCTTTCTTGCAATTAGTCTACGGCATCTATAGTCGCAAGAAGACGAGTCGGCTACCATCGATATGGCTTACGCTTGCCTTACCGTTGTGTAAGGTACGCGTAGCTACCCTGCCACGCGTTGATGTTGAGAGAGGACTCCTGTTGAAGACTGTTCATGTTGCCGCTGGGATCATTCGCAAGGATGGATCTGATGAGCTGCTTGCCGTGCAGCGCGGCTATGGCGACATGCAGGGACTTTGGGAGTTCCCCGGTGGCAAGCTCATGCGCGGCGAGACGCCCGAGGACGCCGTACGCCGCGAGCTTATGGAAGAGCTGCAGGTAAAAGTCACCAACCTGCGCGATTTCTACACCGTTGAGTATGACTACCCCGATTTCCATCTCTCCATGGAGTGCTACTACTGCTCGCTCGCCGATGAATCCGATGAGCCTCAGAAGCACGACCGCCAGCTCGATATCCGCTGGATTCCGCGCACCTCGCTTGCCACGGTGGAATGGATGCCCGCCGACAAGGGGCTTATTAATGCCCTGATTGAGCTGAAGGAAGACCGGCTTGAGGCAAGCGCCGCCGATGACGCCGAGGCCGCCATGGCCGACGAGTCTGCCGCCAAACCCAAGCGCGCACCTAAGCACCGTAGCAAAAAGCGCCCCAAGCCCGGCCTGCTGGACGGCATCGATACCTCGGACCTTTCTGCCGACGAGCGTGAGCTCGTGCGCCGTCGCGCCGCTATAAAAAAGTCCATGAAGGGCAACAAGCGTGCGAACACCAAACCTGAGCTGCTCGTTCGCCAGCGCCTGCGCGCCGCAGGCCTTACGGGATACCGTCTGGAATGGAAGGTGCCCGGAAAACCCGACATCGCCTTTCCCGGGCGCAAGATCGCCATCTTCGTCAACGGCTGCTTTTGGCATCGCTGCCCCAAATGCAACCCAAGTCAGCCCAAGCGCAATGTTGAGTTTTGGGAGGCAAAGTTCCGCCGCAACGTCGAGCGCGACCGAGCCGCCGTGGCAGCACTCACTCAAATGGGCTGGACACCCATAACCATCTGGGAATGTGAGCTCAAAAAGGACCGCATCGACGCCACGATGGAAAAGGTCATCGAGCAGGTGCGCACCGCAGAGCTGCAGCGCTAGGAACGAGCCGTCCACACGCCCCGCACGTCCGCGCCACATCCACGTCACAAACCTTAGAAAGCTCTTAAGCCCAAAACCTTTCAAGAGTGTTACTCGATAGCTTTTACCTGCGGTTTCATCGTAACACCAAACCAGGTTAAGCCTTTCTTTAGCGCTTCTTTGCGACGTCCGCGGCATAATACTGCCAACGCACGGGATCTAGCAGCACACCCCGTGCGCAAACTTTTGGTGGACATCGAGGAGGCCGCATAAGCATGCATTCTTCCAATGACGCAGCACAGCAGCCATCCCTAAATCATGCGAACCTTTTCTCCTTCCCCCCGACACAGAGAAACGGCTTCCTCGACTCCCCCACCACAAAAGCCAAACGCTCAACCGACCAGAGCCACAACTTGCGAGCATCGTTCGAAAAGCTCCAAGCATCCCTAGACAAGGCGTTCCCCGAACAGGCAAGAGCAATCTAAGCCCATCGCGCTTTATACTGATGCCATGCGAAACATGGATCACATAGAATTGCACCGCGGAGGACGCGAGGAAGCGTTTCCCGAGACCGGCGAAGACTGGCCCTATATTGCCGAACGCGCAGAATTCGCTCGCTATCCGGGCAATTCCGTCCCCTGGCACTGGCATTCCGAAGTTGAGCTTTTCTACATGGAGCAGGGAGCGATTGACTATCGAACGCGCGCGGCTCATGAGCACGTACGCTTTGAGGAAGGGTCCGCCGGCTTTATCAACGGCGGCGTTTTGCACAGCACGCTGCAATCACCCAATTCGGCACCAGCCATTCAAATGTTGCATATCTTTCAGCCGTCGATGCTCGGCGATCCCGCGGGACGCCTTCAAAAGCGCTATATCAATCCTTTGCTGCAATGTCGAGGCGTCGATGTGCTCAAATGGTCGCCCACCAACCCCGACGATATGCCCTTTATCGATTTGCTAAAGAGTTCCTTTAACCACGACCTTCAACGGCCGCAGAACGAGATGGCGCTTCGAAATAGTTTGTCAGAGCTCTGGATTCAGATTTACGCCAAGGCCGAACCGCTCTTTTCCTCCGACAACACCTCTTGGATGACCAACCGCGACGTACAGTTCAAGGCAATCCTGGACTATATCCGCGCAAACTATGCAGCCGCTATAGATGTGCCCCAGATGGCATCTGCATCCGGCGTAAGCGAAAGAGAGTGTTACCGCATTATCGAAGCTTGCGCAGGAACGACCCCGGCGGCATATCTGCGCGCATACCGCGTAAACCGTGCTTGCGAACTTTTGGCACACACCACGCGAACGGTCCAGACAGTCGCGCGCCAATGCGGCTTTGCGACAGCAAGCCATCTTGGCCAGGTATTTAAAGAACAAATGGGATGCACTCCTTCGAGCTATCGAGCAGCGAGGCAGAATCTCGATAGTACCAGGCAGAAATCCCGCTAGCCCTTTTTCTGTCACTGCATCAAACTTGCAGGCAAACAACAGAGAGGAGCAATCATATGAAGCACTTTGACCATATCGTGTTTGACGTTGATGGGACATTGGCAGATACAGAAGAAAGCGTGCTGTCATCGCTTGGCCAGATTGTCCAAGAAGAAACCGGCAAAACGCTCCCCCGACACGAGCTTGAATTTGCCCTCGGCATACCCGGCAAGAACGCCCTTGAGAAACTTGGGATCTACTCACAGGCAACGCTGGATCGCTGGTGCCAAGTTGCCGCCAGCTTTAAAAGCACCATCAGCGTGTTTCCCGGCTTGCACCAAGTTATCGCAACACTCTCCGACAATGGCTGCAAACTTGGCATCGTCTCCTCACGTGCGCGCGACGAATACGCAGAAGAAATTGCACCCCTTGGCTTCGATAAGTATTTTGAGCACATCATCCTTGTCGAAGACACAACCGAACATAAACCCGCACCCGCTCCCATGCTCGAATATCTCCGGCGTACGGGCGCGAATCCTGGCAACGTCGTCTACGTTGGCGACACCGTCTACGACGAACAATGCGCAACTTCGGCAGGGGTCAGTTTTGCCCGAGCAGCATGGGGATCACACCAAGATATCCCAAACGCCACCTACAACCTCAAAACCCCCAACGACCTACTAACCCTAACAACCAAATAACCCACGCGTCCCACCCTTTCAGCCCCAACGCCACAAGGGCGATTGAGCAGGACGGTTTGGGCGGGTCCCGTACTTAGTTTCCAAAATCATTCCGCAGCGCGAAGGCCCCCGTTGTCAACGCTTCGAAGAAGCGAGACAACGGGGGCCTTCATGCGCGAGGACGTTTTGGAAACTAAGTACGGGACCCGCCCAAACCGTCCGGTGGGATCAGAGTACCCTTGCTGTTACTCTGCTTTGCCCACAGAGTTGAGGTTAGTCATGCGGATCTTAACCAGCTCGGTGATCTCGCGCATGCCCTCCTTGGCCGGCTTCTTGGGATCGAAGCAGGCGGGGTTCTCGGCCATGTAGGCCATGAAGCCCTTGGTGTAGGCCTGACGCAGCTCGGTGGCGTAGTTGACCTTGCAGATGCCGTTCTTCACGGCCTCGGCGACCTGCTCATCGGGCACACCGGAGGTGCCGTGCAGAACCAGCGGCACGTCGACGGCGTCGCGGATGGCCTTGACCACAGACTGCTCGATGTGCGGATCGCTCGTATACACGCCGTGGCTGGTGCCAACGCCAATGGCCAGCGAGGTGCAGCCAGTGCGCTCGACGAACTCCTTGGCCTCGGCCGGATCGGTGTAGGGGCTCTCGCCCTCAACCGCGGGACCGTCGTCCTCCTTGCCGCCAACCTTGCCAAGCTCGGCCTCGACGGGCACACCCATGGCGCGGCCAGCGTCGGCGACGGACTTGGTCAGGGCGATGTTGTCCTCGAAGGACTCGTGCGAACCGTCGATCATGACAGAGGTGTAGCCAGTGCGGAAAGCCTGCATGCAGCGGTCATAGCCATCGCCGTGATCGAGGTGCAGAGCGACGGGCACGGAAGCGCGCTCGGCGGCAGCCTTGACCATGCCGTAGAAGTAGTCCAGACCAGCGGTCTTGATGGTGCCCGGGGTGGTCTGCATGATGACGGGGGACTTGGTCTCCTCGGCAGCGGCCAGAACGGCCATAACAAACTCGAGGTTCTCGACGTTGAACGCGCCGACGGCGTAGTGGCCGGCCTGAGCGTCCTTGAGCATCTTTTCGGTGGTAACAAGTGCCATGAGCGTTTGCTCCTCTCCATCGCCCGCATCTGGACATCGGGCATACGTGTCCGCAAGGCGTTTTACCTTGCGTTTTGCTGCTTCCATTGTATGAAATTCAGCGGCTTTGCATGTGCGAGATATTGAGCCCATGCAGGTCAATACAGTCGTTTTTGAAAAGTAAACGGAAGGAATTGGAGCCGAGTGGGCGTATTCGATATTGAATTTTGGGCGTTCAGCGTCTTTCTTTTATAGAAAAGATAAGTAATCGAAAGGCGTTTTCTTACTCAAAAAGAAAATGAACGAAAATAGACTCAACACAATTCCTACAAATTTAGCCGAGAATGGAGCAAACATGGCCCACGCAACAACCCGAGCTTTCGCCGATGAGCGTCGTTCCGCCATCATGGAGATGCTCGAGCATAATGCCTCGGTGCAGGTAGCGGAAATCGCCCAGACCTTTGGCGTGTCCTCCGTCACCGCCCGCGCCGACCTGGACGCGCTCGCCGAAGCAGGCAAGCTGCGCCGCACGCACGGCGGTGCCGTCTCGCTCCACAAACGCCTGACCGTCTCCACGCAGGATCGCCGCATCAATGTCAACGTCGCTGCCAAGCAGGCCATCGCGCAAAGCGCCATCGAGCTCGTCAATGACGGCGACACGCTGCTCGTCGACTCGGGCACCACGGCGCTCGAGTTTGTCCGGCTCCTCGACCAGCGCAACGGCATCACCGTTATCACGGCCGACATTACCATTGCCGATTACATCGACGAGAGCATGCCCTCGGTCGATGTCGTCATGCTGGGCGGGGCACTGCGCAAAGGCCATCGTTATTTGTACGGACCGCTCACTATGCAGGCGCTCCAAATGGTCCATGCCGATCTGGCCGTCATGTGCCCCGGCGCCTTTGTCCCCAGCTGCGGCTTTACGACCGACTTTCCCCAGATGGCCGAGACCAAAACGGCTATGATCGCCGCGGCTCATCAAAGCGTCGCCCTCATGGACGCCAGCAAGGTTAACGGACGCGGCATGTACCGCTTTGCCGAGCTTGCCGATGTCGACTCCATCGTGATGGACCGTGACCCCGACCATGCCGTCGCCACCTCGATCGCCGTGGCCACTGACAGCTCACGTCCAGCCCTCGTCATCGCCGGCGCTTAAACAAAAACCACCACAAAGGTCTCCTTTGTGGTGGTTGAGCATCAGAAGTGAATGTGTCGCTACTTGGACAGCTCGTCGGCGAGAACCTCGATCTGAGCGCGCGAGGCGTCGTTGAGCGAGCCCAGCACGGTCACCTTGTTCTGCGCCAGGGTGATGTCCTTCATGCCCTCGAGCTCCTTGGTCATAACCTTGGCAGCGGTGGGCGCCCAGGAGCCGGCCTCAACGAGCGCCACCGTACGGTTCTGATAGGCGTGCTCGGCAAGCGTGTGGATAAAGGTGCTCATGAACGGGAAGATCTCGCCCTGATAGGTGATGGAGGCGAGCACCAGACGGTCATAGCGGAACGCATCCTCAACGGCCTCGGCCATGTCGTCGCGAGCCAGGTCAAAGACGGA
>CAJKGV010000010.1:0-20028 GCA_905199455.1 Collinsella aerofaciens
CGTAGCGGCTATGGGGTAGCTAATTTGGTACGGGGGCTTTTTAGCTACCCAACTTTTTGTCACATTTCCATACCCGCAGGTAGATTGACGAACATGTGTTTGGTTAGTATACTTTCTACTTGAATAAACTCCTCGTCTCGTGGTATAAAAGGGTTGCGTTCCTTTATGGAGGGCAGTCAAGGGCCGGGGGATCCCCCCGGCATTTTTGTTTTTAGGGAGACTGCATCATGAGGGAGCTTTCCGTCTTCGTCGACGAATCCGGCAACTACGGAGGACAAAGTGCTAAGTACTATCTCGTTACGCTTGTTTTCCATGACCAGTCAGCGTCAGTTGTTGAGATTATTTATCGCTACGAACACACACTTAGATCGCGTGGGCTTCCCGATATCCCCCTGCACATGAATCCCCTGATGCATGGCAATGAATCCTACAGGGGCATGGACACCCACTTGCGGAATCGCCTTTTGTCGAGTTTTGCAACATTTGCCAACAAATGCCCCGTCACATACATGACGTTCAGCTACCAAAGAAACAAATTCAAAAGCGATGCGGCTATGTTCGCAAGAATGCGTCGTGACTTGATCCTCTTTTTGTTCGACAGACTTCAGTGTTTCCAAAGCTATGACGCTGTCAAAATCTATTACGACGACGGGCAAAACGAGGTAACGGCCATCCTTCACGCTGCATTCGAATACGTTCTCGGAAGGCAGGCGGTCATTTATAAAGAATGTGACCCGAAGCACTTTAGGCTTCAGCAAATTGCTGACTACATCTGCGAAATCGAACTGGCGCAAATTAAATATGGACGCTCCGAGCAATCAAATACCGAGCAGATCTTCTTTGGAAACTATCGTGATTTCAAGAAAAATCATCTTAGAAAGATTCGCGCTAAACGTCTCTTGTAGACCCGGCACGTGGCTTCTGTTATAAAGATATCGGTACCCTCCAAGAGAGGGGCCTCCAAGAGCCGGGGTTTTACCCCCGGCATTTTTTATGCGTAACGTCGCCGCAACTCCTACTTAGCCTCTAGGAAGATACGGCTAGCTAAAAAGCCCTATCCCAAATTAACTACATTTGAGTATTGGTCGTCCCGACTGGGGTCTCGTTGCGAGCAATTTGCGTCGCGCAAAACTAAGTGAGTAGGCTTTTGCCGAATCGCCAACCACATCGCCAAAGCACAGGTCTGTGATCTGCGATTTTGTTGAAGAAAATTCGTCGGGTGCTCAGCATTTCCAAAAAAGTCTACTCACTTAACCAGCGGGCGGTCAAAATGGATGCGTCGCGACGTCATTGGGCTCCGTTGCGACGGTTTATCGTGCATTTTCGCGCGGCCGCGGGCACAGACGCCCCCGTCCCCCATGTGACAAAGGGACAGTCCCTTTGTCACATTCTCAGTCATCGTCGACGGCAAAGTCGCGGAGGTCGAGGCCTTCGCGTTCGGCTCGGGCTAGGAGCTCTTGAGGTGACTCGTCCTCGATATCCACCACGTCGAGCATGGCGGCCGGAAAGCCCACGCCGGCTGCACTCCCCGCACGGTCGAGCAAACTCTCGCGCAGCTGGTCAACATCAACATCGATCTTCATGGTGAAACTCCCTACCGGATCTGGCCCCTACTCAGCAGCGCCGAGCACATTCACGGCTGCAACGAAAGCCGCAGCCTGCTTGTCATCCATCTGTGTGGCCAAACGCCCCACGGGCTCGTCGTAAGCAAACTGTACTTTATCGATAAAGCAATCCCAGGCACGCTCGTCCACACGCACGGCGGCCTCGCAGTACTGGCTGAGCTTTTTGAGTCCATACCAAAACGCATTCACATGGCGTGCGGGATCCTCGTCCAGCACACCATCGTAGCGCCGTCCGTTAAACTCGCGCATGCGCGCCACGGCAACCTCGAGTGAGTCGCCGCCGTCGGCCGAAGCCTCGTCCACAAGCTCGGGAATCGCAACTTCGCGCCGAACATTGTGCCTGGTAGCACCGTCGTACTCGCCCACCAACACGTCTTCGTCAAACCGATCATCGTAGTCGAAATAACTACTGCCGCGGCAAATCCCATGCGGCGAACCGGCACCAAAGGCACAGAACAACCCGCCGTCGGCAACAACGCGCCTATAGGTCTCAAACGACTTCTTAACCTGAGCGAGCAACTCGAAAAGCCCTCCGGCATCGCACCCCGTCTCACACGTAATGCAAACAGGCCCCGGCAACGACACCGGCTCCACCGTGCTCCCCGCAACGCGGGCGGCACGCTCGGCCCGATACGCTTGGGCCGCCAAGCGCGCTCGCTGCGCAGCACCGCGCACATTAGTAAGCTCACGCTCCAGCGCCACGTCGCCGGCAACATCGCCAGCAAACCCGCCAGCATCCCGCGGCCCGGTCGCACTCAGCTCGGACTCAAACGTCGCCGTAATCATGCCGGCAAGGTCCGTTGTATCGGCGGCACAACGCAGCTGCTCCAACTGCGTGCACAGCAGATCGGCATCCAGGGGCACGGCATCCACAACGTGCACGTTACTCAGACGCGCCGCGCCCTGCAGCACCAAAGCCCCCGCAGCATCGTACGCCGCACGAACGCTGTCCGCCGTATTGGCACGCAGCTTTACCTCGATAAACGCAAGCGTCTGTTCCAGGCGGGCCAACAGCTCGGCCTTGTCCTCCATACGCAAAAAGGCAGCGTAGCGCCGCTCCATCTGCAACGGGCCCACAACGCCTACCTGTTTGCGAGCGCGCGCAAGAGAATCAAATTCAACACGGCGCACATACCCGTCAACGGCCCGCACGGCAGACTCACGCGCAGCACGCTCGGCAGCCTCGACGCCCCCGATCACGGCCAGTAGCTCGCGGGAGCGCGCCTTGCGCAATATCTCCCCGCGATCGTACTGCTCAAGCGCCGTCTGACGCTTGGCTACTGACTCAAAGCCGAAGAGCTCATCGAGCAGCTCGCCAACAGAACGCTCTTCCGCCATGGCAAGGCCTCCTCACGCGTGACGTGCCAACATGCCCGCGGGCCCACGCGCACAAGACAAACGCCTCGCGCACGCAAGCCCCCACGCTCGCATCCCTATAGATCCAACGCCTTCTTCGCGGCATCGACCGGATCGCCATCCATGTAGAACACCGGGCTCAACCCCGATATAATCTCGGACGAAACGCTCTGCAGGCCCGCGATGGCGCTCAGCGGCAAAATCACGCGCTTGGCACCGGCGTTTTTAGCCACGCGCATAATGTCCTCGAGCCCGCGGATCTCATCCATAGAGCCCGACATGCGCAAGATTCCCGGAACCGCCAGCGCGGACATCACCGGGCGGTTGCACGCCGCGGAGCACAGGCCCACAAACTCGGCAAGCGAGACTTCTTCGGACAGACCCTTGCTCTGCAGGTCGTTATAGAACAGCAGGTAGTCCTTTGAGCCAATGTGCATGCCCGGCGCCACACGGTTCGCCAGGTTCACAAAGTTGTCGAACGCGGCCTCCAGCGTATCGCGCACCGGCTTGTTAAAGGCAACGCCCTCGTGCTTAAACTTGCACTCGCCGGCGACAGCCTTGTTCTCCAGCTTGTACACGGCAACCTCGCCGCTCTGCGACCTGCCCACGCCAAACACGTGACCGGACAGCAGCGGCCCGTCGGGAATCAGCGTATCCTCGGACTGCTCGGGCACGCGCACCACGTGCACGTCCTGCGGATTGTCGGCATCCATATAGCCCAGGTTGACGTCGATAAACTCGACGCCCGCCATAATCTTGAGCTGCTCCTTTACGCGGCGACGGCCCTCGATGGCGTAGTCCAGCAGCCAACGAACGTCGTCCTTGTCCATAGCCTCGTCAGGGAACAGCAGCTTGGCCAGGCCGCTAAAGGACTTGCGCACGGCAATCTCGTCACGCTTGTTAAAGTCGCTGTTAAAGCGGAAGTAGCGGTCGATATGATGCGTAAAGTCCTTGCGGCGCATCTCCTTGCAAAACTCCGACAGGCAGTCGGTGATTAAGCCGTAATGCCCGGTCAGCAGGCTCGAGCGCATCTTGGGAATCTCCCAGCCCGGCAGGTAATAGTGGATACGGTCGAAAAAGGCCGAATCGTTGTTAAACTCCGGCGGGAACGGATCAAACAGGTGCGTGGTCTTAAGGACGTTTTGCACGGTGTCGTTGATGTTGCCCTCAAACACCATGGAGGCATCGGCGTTAATCTGGTCGCGACCGCGCGCGTAGCTGCCACTCGCCATGTAGTCCTTCATGATCTGTACGGCGTTGGTGTCCTTAAAGCGCATGCCGGCGACCTCGTCGAACGTCACGCAATCCCAATGGCCCACCAAGCCCACGCGATCGGCGCGCATGGAGTTCATGCGGCCGAACAGGTTGGCCGTGGTGGTCTGTCCGCCCGAAAGCAAGATGGCGTAGGGCGAAACCTCTTTGTAGATATGGCTCTTGCCAGTGCCGCGGGGACCAAGCTCGCACAGATTGTAGTTGCGCTCGATCAGCGGCACCATACGCTCGATAAAGTGCAGGCGCTCTTTCTCGGAAAGCTCGCTGGGCTCATAGCCAGCGGAGCGCAGCAGCATGTTGAGCCACTCGTCGCGCGAGAAATACTGGCGCTCTTCGACCATGGCATCCAGGTCCAGGTTGGGCATCTGGATGGGCGTGAGCGACGCCACACTAAACGGAGAGTCCTCGGGCCCGCGCTTTTTGCGCTTGGCCTTGGAGCGGCGCGGCGCATCGTCGCCAAAGACTTCCATGCCAAACTCGTCTTCCTCTTCCATGGGACGACGATACTCGATGCTCATAATGCACCAAATACCACCCTGGAGAATCTTGGAATAGTCGCGCACGTACTCGGCCGGCATCACAAACGGCTCAATGGTCAGATTGGCAAACGACGCCACGTAGATGTCTTTGTACTCGTCGAGCTTGGCCGTCACCTTATCGATGATGGTAAAGCGACCCAGCTCGCGGATTTTGGACTTAATGCGCTCGGACTCGTCGGGACGCACGTAGTTATCGGTGAGGATTTTGCGGATGCGCCCCAGGCCCTCCGCCACGGCGTCCTCGTCGTCGGTTGAGCAGTACATGCCCAGCAGGTACTCCAGCACAAAGGTAGGCACGTTGGCGCCACGCTTCATAAGGGCCGTGAGGTCCTTGCGCACGATCTTGCCGCCAAAGTGCTCGAGCAGCTTGCCGTCCAGTACATCCATGTCATAGCCGTCGTCCTCGGGAACCTCGGCCACAGCCTGGGCATAGCCATCGATCGAGGACTCGTCCTCGGCGGGCGCCGCAACCTCATCGGGTACCGCGGCCACCGCCGGCTCCGGGACAGGCACGGCCTCTGCGGCAGTCTCAGCCTCCGGGGTAGGCACAACCTTCCCTACAGGCACCGCAGCCTGCACCGGCGCATTCACATCAATCGAGGGAACTTCCCACAGATTGTCGTCATTGCTATCAAACATAGGGCACACTCCTAAAAACCAAAGTCAGCAACAGGGGCAAACGAAACAGCGATGGTGTACGTCTCGCGCCAAACGATCTTGCCCGTTTCGCGCTCGCGGCAGACCAGATAGTACGGACCCTTGGCCGAGAATCCATCCGCTGCATGCAACGCAAACTTGGCAAGCACCACGCGCTCCTGCGAGTTAACAGAAGTCTTGTTGGCATGCGCCTTGACCGTATCACTCACCTCGTTGCCGCTTGCATCGGTAAACACCAGCTCGTACTCGCACGGCAAGACCTTACCTTGGGCAGGTTCTTCCTGGATCAAGTTGACCGAGAAGAGCGAGTTGGTCACTCGGCGTCCCTCACTTAGCACGCGCAGCGTCGCCGCGCGCGTGTCGACAAAGTCCTTGGAACCCGAGCGCGCACGCCAAAAACCGATAACGGGCACGCAGAGCTCCTGCAGGCTCATGCCGCCGTGGACGTAGTTGTTAGTGCCGCCGGGACGCTTGAAGTGCACATTCTCGCGCGGGGCAAACCCCTCAAAACCGGCGCCCAAACGTCCCATGTCAACATTAACAAACACCTCGCGCACCTCGTCCGAAAGCTCGCCCACGGCCTCGTTGGGCACCACCAGATGACGCTTGCCGTACATGACGGGAGCGTCAAGGACGGGAAGGTCCGGCTTGCCGAGCATCTGGCACTCGCTGAGCTCCCGACGCGTGTAGATAAAGCCGTGATCCGCTGTTATAACAACACGCGCGCCCGGGGCGTCGGTGCACACGCGGCGCGCCAACGCGGCAAGTTCCTCCACGGTGTCCGCGCAGGCATCGAAGACGTCATCCTGCGTAGCGGCCTTCTCGCCCGTGGCATCGATCTTGTTGTGGTAGAGGTAGACAAGTCTTGAGTCCTTGAGCAGCGCCTTACGCTCGGTTCCCGCCATGTTGAGGTATGCGCTCGAGCGCAAAGCACGGGCCGTAGGCTCAACATGGGTAAGCACGGCCTCGCGTTGCGGAGTCGTTGCGGCGGGTATGCCGTCAGCCAACACAAACGAGCCATCCGCTGCAAGTTCAAGCGCTTGGTGTGGCAGCAGCGCAGGCATACCTACCTCGGTAATGGAGGGAAAGACCGCCTGCATACTAGAAACCTTGACTTTGCCGCCGCGCTCGCGCTCGAGCAGAGCCGCAACGTCGCAGGCCACCTCATAGCGCAGCGCGTCGCTCACGATAACGACCGTCGTCTTGGCAGAGCCCACAAAGGTGGGCAGTACATGCCAGTAGAACTCATCCTGCCGTGCAGGGCCATCGATGTAGCCGCAATCGGCCCACTCCCCTTGCGCAGCGGATGCCCAGCAGGCATTGGCGTCGACCAAGAACCAGTTACTGTAGAGATTCTCCGCCCAATCCACCACAGCTCGGGCAGGTTCCTCGAGTACATCGCACTCGACGGAGCGCGCCCGCAGATACGCGGTGCACATATGACGATAGGCGGCATCCATGGCATACCAATCGGACGTGTAGGCATCCCACACCTGCTGGGGCTGCGCCAGATGGAACCCGCCCGCGTGTGCCTGCCTAAATGCGCACATATCGGCCACAGCGGCAAGCAAGTCAAAGTAGCTCTCGACACGACGGTACCAGCTTAGGTCGCAGCGACGCGCAGCAAATGCGCGCGCATCCTCAACACGGTCCGCACCCTGGGCAAACGAGCAGAACAGCTGCGAGAGCACAGCCTCATTGACGCACGGGAACACGTCAAGCGAGGCCAGCACATCGATTGGCAGGGTCTCGAACCGTGCAAAGAGCCCACGGGCGTCCTCGACCAAACGGCAAATCTCAAATAGGTCCTCGCTCGATGCTTGGGCATCGGCGGTCTGGTCCCACGTACGTACCGCCTCAAGGCAATAGGGGCCGTAGGCGGGAGCCACATAGCTCTCGAGCCCCTTGAGCGCTCCCTCGGGAAGCGCGGTAGATGCCGCCGTGATAAGCACATGCGATGCCAGCGCAAGCAGTGAATCGCGCTCATACAGCGGCCCCTCAAACCCATAGCAGCGCAGCATAAAGGCAGAGAGGACATCGCGCACGCTGTACTTATCCACCAGCGCGGCCAGTGCCTCGGGACCCTCGTGCAGCAGCGTGGTCATGCAGCCGCGCAGTACAAACGCGGGCCGCGTGTCGCCCGGCTCTTTACCGCCAAAGATCACCGTAAGGATTCCAAGCTCGATATCGGATGCGCCCGAGGCATGCGGAACACACACAGCGAACTTCGCGCAGCGGGTCTTGGCGACAAAGAACGCCTTGTGCACTCGCAGGCTCTCGCGCACGGCGTCGAAATTCTCGATACGCAGCTGGTCGGCCAAAAGCGAAAGATAATCAGCCTGAAACCGATCGGCATACAGTTCAACATCGGCAAGCCAATCACCCTCAAGCCTGCCGCGCGGGCAACGACGATACAGCAAGATATCGCTCGCAAGGTCATCGCGGTTGATGAGCTTCTTTATGGCAAACATACGGCCCTCGCAGGCCTCAACAAACCGCACCGGGCGCTCAAAATCACCGTGAGCAGGCATAACGCCGTCATCGGTCCCCGCGCCGTCGAAACCCTCGGCAGCCAATCGCTCAAACTCAGGGGCAAACTCGCCGTCCGCATCGTGCCAAACCACCACACGACGCGGCACGTATGCGGGTAACGGTTGCAAAAACCGCAGCTTGAGTTGTTCTTCTACATCGATTTTGGGCATGGATATCCTTACCGTATCTGCAGTTACTTGATCTTTGCCAGCACATCCTGAAACTTGGCGTAGTTGACCTTAACGCCGTCATCCAGGTCGATCTTAATCATCTGGTCTGCCAAGTGGTGCAGTTTCTCCTCGTAGGCAATAGTCTCTTTGAGCTGGTCGTTGAGCTTTTTGACGCGCTTATCCAAACGCACGCGCTCGCCGCGCTCGGCACCGGCAAGGGCATCGTTGGCGTAGCCGATCTGGGCACGGTAACGCTCCTGCTGCTCGTGCACATAGTCGGTGCGGATGCGAGCCAGCAAGTCGGGCTGATAGCGATGCATGTAGACAAGGCACTTAAAGCCATTTTTCTTGCCACTGTCGAACAGCCAGTAAATGGGGCGTTTCTTATAGGTCTGGCAGTGGTCCTTATAGAAGTCCTTCAAAAAGTAGGTACGGATTACCTCGCGCGAGGTACCCTTGCCGCCGAGCGCCTCGGCAATAAAGGCCAAGTTCTGCTCAAGTGTCTCCTCGCCGTACACGGTGCGCACAAAGTCGATAAAGTAGCGCACGATGTCGTCGTCAAAGTACTCGTCGTCGGTGATGGGCAGCACGTTGTCGCTATCGGGCATAAAGGTCACGTGATCGGGATCGGGCATCTTGGCCAAATAGTCGTCAACCGTGGCACCCTGATCGGCCAGAACCAGCCCGTCCACACACAACGAATAGCGGCCAAACATGCAGCCGACGGCATAGCTTATGAGCGAGGTGATTTCGTCGCGCTTAGTGCGCACGTATTTGTTGCCCTTATAGCTCTCAGGAATCTCGTCGGCGGTGTCGAAAATGCGCGCCACCGAAACGTACTTATCCTCGACCTCGATGGGCACTTCGCCCTCCATGTTGTAGATCTTGGCAAAGATTCGGTTGAGCTCTTCCTCGTTAGCGCGAAGCTGCTCAAAGCGAGCATTAACCTCGGCCTTGCGAGCCTCGTATTTATCTTGAAGTAAAGTGGCCATGGTGGGCCATCCTTTCGTTGCTGTTGGAAACCACTGCGAAGAAACGGATTGCAGTATCCAAAAAAACCGCTAAAACGCTCTCCCCGCTGTACAGGAAGCTTGAGGAACTAAGGCGATGCAATTTCGCACCTACTCTAACTACTGGCTTTTATCTCTATATCTCTTGTCCCTTAGCGAGAGCAGATTCACCCATGCATCAAGCGTATCCTCTTTCAGCAGCATTCTTGCCGTGACGTTTCCTTTACCGTTTGCGTCCTGTAAAGCCCACCACACTGATCCATCGGGCTTAACAACTCGCAAATATTGACCATGAGCGAGAGCATTCCTCAGATGTCTAAAAACGGCGTCAAGTCTTCTAAATGAACTTTTATTCTGTTTTCTCCTGCCGGTTTTGGTCTTCGCGCCCGGCTTGAATTCTGATAGCCCAGCAATCCTTTTATTAAGACAAGCCGCTGTTGATAAGCAAATGAGGGCAAACTCGTAATCTCGTTTAATAAAATCAGATGAATCGTTACCTGCTTCGTGGGCCGCTTTTGCAAGGTCATTAGGGGTATATGCCCATCTTGTTTTAACGGTACTGTCGAAACACATCTGTTCAAGAAACGAATTTGCCTGAACAGTAGCATAAATATTCAAATCAGTAATAAACCCATTGGTCTGCCTTGTGGCATCAATAGCTTCAGATTCGGATACAAATCTTTGCAAATATATGCGTAGTTTTTTCTTAGAGACATCGTCCTTATACGATTCATGAACCTGTTTTATCCACGACACATCATTCTTAAGAGGTGGATGTGCACATTTATTATTGTTAGCCTTTTTCTTCTGCGACATGTGGACTCCTAAACGAGAGGATGACATTTGAAATCCCAGGAGGTTTCAAACGAGTCATAGTCCGCCTTTGAAATTGAACGAGAGTCTTCAACGAGTGAACAAACAGTCGGTTCAGCGGCCTCATCTTGGATTATCGGTAACTGACCGATTTGGCCTACCTCAAAGTTTAGAGTCGGCGACATAAACGCCAAATCAATTTCGGCAATGGAACAGTTGCAGAAAGCCTGGATGTATCGAAGCTCGTTCGGCTCCGCAAAAAGACATGCGCCAGCTACCTCAAAAAGCATCCCTCGAGGCGCAAACCTAAAGGAGGCGAGGCTGGAAGAAATTTTTGACCAGGAAACTGCGGGCTTGAAATAGTCGTTCTGGTTCTTGATCACAAAATCAGGTGTAGAGAGATAGGTATACTTGGACAGAATTGCTTCCTTCATCTCCCGACCGTCATCAAACCAATTAACCACCTCATCGTAGTCACCCCACCACTTTCGATAGGAGCCGCCCCGAATAATCGGAAACCAACGGGAACCACTTTGCTTTGCCTCGGGCCTGCCACTGCAATCTCGCGATGTGTTGGAAGGCACCACTTCCCACCATTTCCTCAAAAAGCGGCCATTATCGCTCGTCGCCAAGCCCTGTCGCGGAGTAGCAATGGCATCGAGCCTCTTTCCTTTTGTGAACGATTCAACAAGAGCATCGCTGGCCCAGTAGGCTATAGGGGAGCCGGGGATCTGCTTGAAGGTCTCGGCGTCGCGGCGGTAGAACCAGCCGCAGCCGGGGTTTCGGATCGCCTCGAGGGCCTTCGGGGCCTGGACAGCAGCACCAACGAAGTCCGAAAGGCGCACATAGCCGCCCTTGTAGCCCTTGACGAACGAATTGTGGAACGTGTAGGTACAGATGGGCACGGTCGCGCCAGCGAAGCCCGAGTACTCAAGCTGGATGAGAGAGGTCAGCGTTCTGTTGTCGATAATCTCGTTGCGGAGCTTCTCATAGCTTCCGATGAACATCAAGACGAAAGGCGACATGACTCCGCACTCGCCGTGGTCCTTGGCGAGACTGAACATGCGAACGACAAAGCTGGAGAAGAGGTCGCTCTTCACGTCGGGGTAGTTCTTCTTGACCCACTTGCTCATGAAGGGGTTAAAGCTGCTGCTGCCCATATACGGAGGATTCGCCACGACGCAGGTAAAACGACGGGACAGTTTCTCGCAGATGGCGGCAGCGCTTTCGAGCTTAGTTTTGGCCGTAGCGGCAAAAAGGTCATCGGAACAACTCGCGGCGGCAGCCTTGAGCTCGTCGATCTCGTCCTCTGAAGGATTGAGCAGCGAACCGATCTCGCCCAAATGGCTCAGCTCCTCGGCGAGCTTCTTGTTGCCCGGGAGTTCGTCCGCTCCCAGCGGGATGCTCGAGAGCACGGTAACGTCGGCGCGCACGGCGCGCTTGAAAAAGCGACGATCGTGCTCGCGGGCGCACATGGCAAGCGCCAGTTCCGCGATCTGCGCTGCACGGGGATCGATCTCCATGCCAGCGAGGTTTTTAGTAAGAATGAGCTCGGGAATTTCGCGCTCACGATAGCCGCGCTCCTCGTACATATGGAAGAGCAATTCGAACGCATAGACCAGGATATGGCCCGAGCCGCATGCGGGGTCACAGAGGGTTATCTCCTCGGGGCTCGAGATGCGGATGAAGTCCTCGTGCTCAGCATCGGGCTCGATGTAATATTCCATGCGCTCGCGCAGCGAACTCCCCGGGTTATTGAGCATCCACAGACGGCCGAGCGAGTTCTCGACCATGTAACGCACGATCCACTCGGGGGTGAAGAGCTGCGTGGCGGGCGCGATGTCCGCCGCCGCTGCCTTGCGCTTGGACTTGAAGAACTCGTCTTTAACGTCAGCGTTGTAGTACTGATACATCCAGCCCAGAACGGTCACGCCCTTGCGCCAGCGTTCGTCAGTGAGGACGGCATTGAGCTTGCCCACCACGCCGTCGGACATCATGAGGCCCTGGGGCAACAGCAGCTCCATGGCTCCGCCCACGCGTTCAAAGACGCCCGGTAGGCAATCGGCAAGCTCCTCGCACTGAGCAACAAACAGGTAGCGCCACAGCGGTTCATCCAAGCCCGCCATCTTGAGCTCGGCTATGCGATCGGTATCGACCGTCGCCATCTCCACGTCCAGTGCGTTCTCCACGGCCTCGCTGCCATGGCTGCCGTCCGCACGACTTAGTATGCGCATGCGGCTGGGAGGCCATCCGCGTGCATCCATGAAGCGAATGGCCACGATGCGGTTGAACCAGGTGTAGGCCGCACGGTCGCGCAGCGCCTCGTGACCCACCTCTGCCTGCATGCGCAGCAGTTCGTCGCGTTGCTCAATCTCAGCCGGACTTAGGGGCAGGCCGTTGATGGTCTCGGACCCAACGGGCGCGGGTGCAGGTTCGGTGATGCCATAGCGCACCATCTGCGCCTCCACGCCTTTGATGAGCTCCGTACGGGCCCAGGTGCAGAAGCTCTTAAGAGCAGAATCGTTCATGGTTGATGAGCCTTTCTAAACGCCATAAGCCACCGGTGCGCGCTTTGGCACCGGTGGCTCCGCGGGTTAGTTGATACGGATCTCGTCGTTTGCAGCGAGCGCCTGCATAAGGCGGGAGCGCAGGTCGTCCACGTAGCGCTCCACGTCCCCTGCGGACAAGAGACGACTCGGCTTGGCCAGATCGGCGCGGCGCACAGTCTTGATCTTGCGCTGGGGCACGGGTGCAGGCATGGGCGCTGACGACGCAACGGCCTTGTTGGAGATCTTCTTGACCACCTCACCCGTACTCGTGACCTCGGTGGTGCGGCGCTCGTTGTCCATACGCATGCGGGCCGCATCCACAGCGTCGTACATCCCGTTGGTTGCTGCGCTGAGCCAGTTGGCCCAGTTAGTCGCGGCAACACTCAGCTCGTTGAGGCTTTGAGCACTGTGGGCACGGTTTTTGAACGACTCGTATTTGGCGCCGGCGTCTGCTATGGCATCCTTGGCTTGATTGACAAAGCCCTTTTGACTCTCAGCCTGTGCCTGCAGGTCTTGCAGATCGCTCTCGATTCGGCACAAAAACTCATTGCGGCGGATGCCCAGCAGCTTTTTCATGTCGTCCTCGACGGGATCCATAAGCGGCTGCAGGTCTTTAATGCGGCCGTAGGGCTTGGGATCTTTGAGAACCTCACGCACCTTTGCCACATTCTCAACCGCGCTGGGAATGTCATCGGAGGCATACTCGATACCCTCGGTGCGGCTCAAGAAATCCTTGGCGTGGTCAAACGCTGTTCGCTGGTTGGACTCGAAGAACTCAACCACCTTATCAAAGTCTTCCTTGGCATCGAGCAAGCGGTCCTCATGCTTGGTGAACGTGGTCAAGAACGCCTCGGCCTCGTTCTGGTCCTTAAGGACGTCGGCCACCTCCGAGCGCATCTTCTCGCACTCGTCCTCACCGGGATACGGGTAGGCCGGCTTGATGCCCGTGTAGTAGTCGCGTGCCATGGCGAGGCACGCCTCGCGCAAGCCCTCAAGGCGCTCTTTGAGCTCGGCCACGAGCTTATCCTCGTTGGAGGGCACGGTCTTGAGATCAAACAGATCACGCATGAGCTCTCCCGTGGCGCGCAGCAACCGGTCGCTCATGCGCACGCGCAAGCGCACCTGGGCCTTATCGGCATCCTTGCGCAGGAGCGCCACCATGCGGCTATCGTTAGCTTGAACCGTCTGGCCGCCAAACAGCACCTGCGCGCGCTGCTCCACCACAAGCTGCGCCACCACATTTGCGATGTCGACCTCGCGCCAGCCAAAGGGCCTTTGCTGGTACTGGCGCTGGATATCGCCCATAGCGGTATCCAGATGGCGCTGGTGCTGCACTTTGAGGTAGTCCTCGACCTCCTTGAGCGCACGCGTGTTACCCGCGTTCATGCCAGCGAGCCCCGCTTGAACGTTGCCCGCCAGAGTGGAGCGGATATCGGAATCGCTCGTGACCGGCGCGCCGATATAGCCGGCCTTTTCAAAGACCACATCGCACAGCTGCGCCAGCACCTGCTCAAAGACCTGGGCGGGTTTGGCAGCACGGATCTCAATCATGCGCCCGTTGACGGCGCATCGTGCATGGAGCACCGCCTCAGCCAAAAGGGCGTCAGCCTCTTTCTCGTTAAAGTCCTTCTCGCGCATTTTGGCCTCGACGATCTGGCGGGTACTCGGCGGTAGCTCCTGCAGGTTGCGCGTCTGGGCGTACATGCGAATCTTAGCGGCGTTGACGAGTGGGGCCCAATAATCCACCTCGTCGCTCAAGGCCACGATGGCCTTATCCACGGATTTCAATGCCAGCTCGGCATCGTCCGCACGGCCCAGATCGCTGGCCATGGTCACCACGGATAGTTCCATGCCGCCCATGTTGGATCCATGAATCGAGCCATCCACGTAGCGGTCAAAGGGGAAGTCGTTGGTCCCGCGGTTGAGTTTGCGCGCAGTGTAGATGCTTTCGAACAGGCGCTTCTTGATGTACTCAATCACCTTCGCGTTGTCGATCGGGGTGCGTGCGATCTCCTGCGCTATCTCCTGCTCCTCGTCGGTGAGGAAGCTATAGGTATCGCCCTGGCGTGCCACGTAGCTCTCGCGCTCCAAGCGGGCAAGAGATTCCTTGACGCGGTCCTTAAGGGCGCGCTTGTCCACGTCCAGGCTATCGATCATAAGGATGGAGATGTTCTCGACCGTGGCCTTGACGTAGCCGATGTAGCGGATCAAGTACAGGAGCTTAAGCACCTGAACGTCGTAGGGTTCAAGGCCCTCCGCGTTCTCGGCCGCACGGACCGCGCGGTCGACCACCAGGCTGATGCCGTGCTCAAGATCTTTGGAGATAGTGTCGAAGAAGCGCCAGAACGGCACGAGCGCACCGGTCTGGTCATGCTGGATGACCTGAGCGCTCTCCTGGAATGCGCTCAGCATGGAGCGCTCGCCCGTGGACATGTGCTTGGCCTTAACACCATGCTTGCGTACCTCGGTCATCACGTCGGGCAGGAGCTTAAACTGATAGCCCACAAACGGGTAGCTGGCGACAAACTCCTTGGAGTTGGCGAAGCCGGCAAGGTCGGAGCGCGAGCCACCCTCAAAGGTAAAGTTGTTTTTGAGCACGGCGGCGTCTTGCTCGTAGACCTGTGCAAGCATATCGGCCGCCGGCGCGGTCTTCTCGAGCACGCGGCGCTGGAT
The DNA here is from genome assembly GCA_905199455.1 of Collinsella aerofaciens. GTDB lineage: Bacteria > Actinomycetota > Coriobacteriia > Coriobacteriales > Coriobacteriaceae > Collinsella > Collinsella aerofaciens_AW. The sequence goes on from CAJKGV010000010.1 coordinate 15,197, forward strand.
GACCTCGTCCACGCTAGAGCTGGAGAGCGAAAGGCGGGTATTGAAGCGGCCTTGGATCTTTGAAAAGTCGTTGCCCACGGGCAGGCTCAGGTTGTCGATGGCCTCCTGGCTCGTGACCATCACCCACACGCGGCCACCGCAGGCGGCACCCAGCTCCTCGACGATGGTCTGAAGGCTCAGCATAAGGCTTGGGTCCTGGTCGTTTGTAATAAACTGACCCACCTCGTCGACCATAAAGAGCAAACGGAAGTTGCCGCCGTGGGCCGCTGCCTGAGCGTCCACGTAGTCCTTGACCTTTTTGGCAAAGACATCAGGGGCCAAAACCTCGTCCTCAGAACCCTCGAGCCAGTTCCATGCGGCCTTTTCGCTCATGCCGAGCACGCTCTGCAGCACCTCGACGACGTCGTCCTCAAAGTAGCTGTAGGTGTCGCGGGTCTGGAGCCAGGACTCGCCGTTGACGCGCTCAAAGGCCTCGCGGAACTCCTGGGTCTTGCCCAGGGAATCGATGTGGTCCTCGAGCTTTGCAAGCTTTAGGTCCTCACCGTAGAAGCCGCGCGCCTCGTAGAACATGCGCTCAAAGCCGCGAAGCAGCGCCGTGGGAGCCGTATCACCCTGCTTCCACTGGCCCGCCTTGCTATCGATGTTAAAGAGGATGGCCTGCGTGGGCACCGAGCAGGCGCGCTCCATGGCAGCCGCGACCATGGGGTCGACGATTTTGCCGTCAAAGTAGAGGATGGCGCTCTTACCACCGATCTGGCGATTCTCGAGCAGGTAGCTCAGCATCTTGAGGAAGTGCGATTTACCGGAACCGAAGAAGCCACTGATCCACACGCCGATCTTGTCGGTGGGCACATCAATGGCATCACCGTATGCCTTGAAGAACGTGGCAAGGTGCCCTTGCAGCTCGCGCGTCACCACGTACTCGTCAAGCTCCTGACGGATGGACCCATCTTTTGAATCCTGGACCTTGACCACGCCGTTGATGGAGCGGTTAATGTCTTTTGCAAAGAGGTCGCGAATGATCGTGTTGTCCATGGGTGCTCCTTTGGGTTTGGGAACGTTATGGCAAAGGGTTGTTACCGGCGGCGGGGCCTTGTCTGCGGGAAGCCGTGCTTACGAGATATCGATGGCGCGGTAGTAGTTATCGGCCGGCAGACGGTTAAAGAGCTGGAAAGAAGAGCCGTTGAAGCTGCCCGGATAGGCAGCGACCACAGGCACCTCATCAAAATCCGCAAGCATGCAGTGGAGAAGCGTGTGCATGCGAAAGAATGGGAAGACCTCGCCCGCGCCGGTGAGGAGAATGACGTCTCTGGGCGCGAACGGCTCGGTCTGCTCAAGGATGTACGCGGCAACTTTCTCGGGCGAGGCGAACTTGGCCACGTCCTCGAGCACGCGCTGGGTACCGCGGCGCTCCTCTTGGCGCTGGATAGCCTTGAGGACCCGGCGCTTTTCGAGAATTGCCAGCACGGCGTCGTAAAGGTTCACGACCTTGAGCGTGCATGGAAGCTTGCCGGCCTCGGCATCGCGTGAAAGGGTGTCAAATAATGCACGCGCCTCAAACTCCAGCGCGGGGTCATAGCAAAAAGTGTGGAAGCCGATCTCATTGCCTATGCCCTTGTTGGCCAAAAAGTCCTCGCTGCACAGGCACTCGCGCAGAAGCTGCGCACGGCGCTCAAATTCCTGACAGGCACGCTCGGAGCGGGCATGCGCCGCCACGACGCTCTTGCGGGAATGGATGCCGATATTGGTGGTGAGATCGGTCGCCGGGGTGATAACAGGGTCGACGGCGCTTTTGACGGGAGCCACGCTACATCACTGCCCTGCCGGTAAGGGCCGCGATAAGCGACTGCTCGCCCAGCTGAACCAAGGCTCGCTCGACATCGGAATCGAGGAAGAGTGGTGACAGGCGCTCGGACTCCGGGCCCTGGCCCTCGCCGATAAGGCCGGCATGGCGGAGCGTCTGGCGGAGCGAGCCCTTAATGCGCTTGACCGTGGCCTCGGTCCAGCGGGCCGCGTCCGGATACTCCGTGGTAAAGCGTGTCATAAAGGCGTTGAGGTCAACCGCCGTAAAGGCATAATCGAAGTTTTGCAGGCGCTCCCCTACCTCGACGAGCACGAGCTCGCGCACGATATCGTAGCGGCAAATCATGCTATAGAAGATGGCCTGGTCCGCCTGCGTGGGAGTGCCGGATGCCATGAGGCTGGTTAGGGATGACGCAGCCTCGACGGCGGTTTTGGGGTCGATGCCACGCGCGGCGCATGCGGCGTCTGTGGGCACCATGGCGTCGAGGCGGCGAAGGCACACGGTTGCGCGGTTGGCGGCCATGCGCTCCGTGGGATATTGAAAGAGGTTCTCGCTCTTTACGCGTACAATGACCTGCTCGTCGCTTGCGCCCTGTATACGCAGGGCAGCGACGATGCGCATCTCATGCGGGAGGAATTGCTCGCGGGTGAGCACCCCCCCCCCGAACGCTTTTTGTGGTTATATCCACAGTACACGCTCCAAGGGTGTCAAAGGCTGTCACAAGTGCGCCGCAACCCGGCAGGCAGGTGCGGCGCACATGACAATAATCATACCTGTTAGTAAAAAAGTTACCACGCCCAGAGTGTCAAATGTTGAGCAACAAAATTAAATCCGGTTAACGGTCATTTTCGCAGCTCAGAAGCTTTGACGAGGTCCCCAAATCACACTTGCCAGACAACCGCGCTTACGAATGCAGGCACGCACACGCCCAACGCCATCCTCCGCTATATTCAACATAGAGTTATACATATGCTTCTATGTAAGGAGCTTCATATGTCTGTCGTAAAGTCTATTTCTGATCAGACGCGCGCACTAACTACCATTCAGGAACGCGAAGATCACATTCAACGTGCCATCGCTCGTGGCTACGACGACCTCACCAACGGTCGCGTACGCCCCTGGAAACAAGCAAAGGCCGAGGCGGATCGGATACGAGCCTCGAGATAATCCCTCCCCCATGTAACCATCCTGTAAATCATAGCGGCGCACTCGGGTTTTGTTGTGATGCGGTCGCGCCTGGCGCTCCACTGTGCTAAAGTATCCCGAACGTTCAAACGACTACGAGGGGGAACTAGAAGATGGCACGTGTGCACAACTTCTCAGCTGGCCCGGCTGCACTGCCCACAAGCGTGCTCGCCGAGATCGCCGACGAGATGATGGACTACCGCGGTTGCGGCATGTCCGTGCTCGAGATGAGCCATCGATCTAGCATGTACCAGCAGATCATCGATGACGCCGAGGCAACCCTGCGTCGCCTGCTGAGCATCCCCGACAACTACCGCGTCCTGTTTTTGCAGGGCGGCGCCACGCTACAGTTTGCGGGCATCCCGATGAACCTCATGCGCCGCGGCCGCGCCGGCTACGTCGTGACCGGCAACTTTGCCAACAAGGCATACAAGGAGGCCGCCAAGTACGGCGAGGCCGTGCTGCTCGCGAGCTCCGAGGACACCAACTTCGACCGCATCCCCGACATGGCCGACATCAACGCGCGCATTGCCGCCGAGGCCGCAGGCGACGGGCTCGACTACGTCTACATCTGCCAGAACAACACCATCTTTGGCACCATGTACCACGAGCTGCCCAACTGCGGCGATGTACCGCTGGTCGCCGATGTCTCGAGCTGCTTTTTGTCGCAGCCGCTCGACGTCAAGCGCTACGGGCTCATCTACGCCGGCGCTCAGAAAAACGCCGGCGCCGCGGGCGTGACCGTGGTCATCGTGCGCGACGACCTCATCGCAGATGGCCCCGCTTTTGCGCAGACGCCGCAGTACATGGACCTTAAGACCCAGGCCGCCAAGGGCTCCATGCTCAACACGCCCAACACCTTTGGCATCTACGTGTGCGGCAAGGTGTTCCATTGGGTCGAGGAGACCGGCGGACTTGCCGCCATGGCCGAGCGCAACTGGGCCAAGGCCAACCTGCTCTACGACCTGCTCGAGCACAGCGAGCTGTTCCATGGCACCACGCAGGCCGACAGCCGCTCCATCGCCAATGTCACCTTCCGCACCGGCGACGCCGAACTCGACGCGGCCTTTGTCGCAGGCGCGGCCGAGCACCAGATTCAAAACGTCAAGGGCCATCGTCTGGTAGGCGGCATGCGCGCCAGCGTCTACAACGCCGTAACCATGGAAGACGTGCAGGCACTGGCCTCGTACATGAAGGACTTCGAAACGCAGCGTAGTTTGAGCCCGCGATCTAACTAGCCCGCAACGCGCGGGCCGACCAGCCACTTCAAACCACCTGTTTAAACCAAACCTGCTAAGGAGTTTTTCATGCGCAAGATTAAGACCATCGACGACATCACCAAGGACGGCAAAGTCGAGTTTGGCGAGGGCTACGAATTTGTGAGCACCGCCGAGGAGGCCGACGCCATCCTGATGCGCTCGACCGACCTGCACGGCTACGAGCTGCCCGAGGGCATCCGCGCCATCGCCCGCTGCGGCGCCGGCGTCAACAACATCCCCGTCGAGGAGTACGCCAAGAAGGGCGTCGTCGTCTTTAACTCCCCCGGCGCCAACAGCAACGCCGTCAAGGAGCTCGTCCTGGGCATGCTGGTGCTCTCGAGCCGCGGCGTAGTGCAGTCGATGAACTGGGTGCGCGACAACGCCGACGACCCCGAGATCCAGGTCGATGCCGAGAAAGCCAAGAAGGCCTTTGTGGGCCGCGAGCTCAAGGGCAAGCGCATCGGCGTCATCGGTCTGGGCAACGTGGGCTCCAAGGTCGCCAACGCCTGCGTCGACCTGGGCATGGACGTTTACGGCTACGACCCGTTCATTTCCGTCGAGCACGCGTGGGTGCTGAGCCGCGA
>CAJKGV010000011.1:0-19877 GCA_905199455.1 Collinsella aerofaciens
GCCCTGTCGTCTGCCTTACGAGCTGATCGACGAGAACGGCCGCTCGCTCTCCCCTGCCGGCCGCGAGCGCGCGCTATGCCCGCGTGACACCAACACCTCACAGCTTGTTCGCCGTCTGTATGACGCCGGCGCCGCGTCGCTCAAGCTCGAGGGCCGCATGAAGGCACCCGATTACGTGTACTCCATCGTTGATGTGTATCGTCACGAAATTGACGACATGCTATCCGGAGCCGCCGTTGCCAAGGACGAGGAAGCCGCCCGCCAGCGCCAGCTCAAGCGCTGCTTCAACCGCGACTTTACGCACGCCTATCAGGACGGCACCTCGGGCGACGAGATGATGAGCTATGAGCGTTCCAACAACCGCGGCCAGATCGTGGGCACGGTGCTGGGCAGCCGCCCGGCCAACCGCGATGTGCGCGGCCTCAAGCCCGACGACCGCCGTCGCCGCGCCGCCATCGCCCGCATTGAGCTGTTTGAGCCCGTGGGCAAAGGCGACCTGCTGGAGCTTCGCCACGATAACGAGTTTGACCAGTTCCTGACCACCATTGCCGCCGATGATGCCGCCGCCGGTGACATCATTGAGTGCCGCGTGCCCCGCAGCATGCCCGAGGGCTGCCGCGTCCGCGTGATTCGCAGTCAGCGCGCCATCGACGCCGCCGGCGCCGCGCTCAAGCGCGATGTGCTGCGCCGCCGAGCTGTTGACGTGTCCGTCGTGGCGCGCCTGGGCGAGCCGTTTACTGTCACACTCACCTGCTGTGACAACCCCGCGCTCACCGCCACCGCCACGGGCTTCACCGTCGAGGCCGCCAAGACCCGCGCCGTCGAGGCATCCGATCTGGTTGAGCACGTCGGGCGCATGGGCTCCTCTCCCTTTGAGGCCGCGAGCTTTGATGTGGCGCTCGATGAGGGCTGCGGCATGGGCTTCTCCGCCGTGCACAAGGTGCGCGCCGCCGCTTGTAAGGCGCTGGAAGAGGCCATTCTGGCACCGTACGAGGAGCGCGCAAAAACGCTCGAGTTGCCGGTGCTCGACAAATGTACGCGCCCCATGCCCAAGCACTACCGCGACGAGCCGCAGATCTGCGCCACCGTCACCTCGCTCGAGGCCGCCGAGGCAGCCCGCGCGGAGGGTGCAACGCGCATCTATATGACCACCGACGCGCTCGAGGCTGTCGGACTCTCCCCTGCCGATGCATTTGAGCAGGGTATCGTGCCCGTACTCGACGAGGTCTGCCGCGCCGTCGACCACGAGCGCGTCGATCCTTGGATCAATGCCGGAGCCACCGTCGCCGTCGGCAATATCTCCGAGCTCGCCGTAGCCGCTCATGCCGGCGCCACGGCCGAGATTCGCTCTTGCCTGCCGGTGCATAACACGCCCTGCATGGAGGCGCTTGCCGAGCGCGGAGCCGGTGCGTTTTGGCTCTCGCCCGAGATCACGCTCGACGAGATCGTCTCGCTTGGCACCGCCGCGCCCGCAGCCCTGGGCATCACTGTGTTCGGCCGCCCGCGCGTTATGACGAGCGAGCACTGCATCCTGCAGGTGGCCAATGGCTGCATCCACGATTGTGCCAGCTGCCGTCTGCGCGCCCGCAAGCTGTCGCTCAAGAATATCGACGGAAAGGTCATACCCGTGCGCACCGATATCCACGGCCGCTCTCGCTTGTACGACGCCTACCCCATCGACCTTACGCCGCAGGTACCGCAGTTGCTCGACGCCGGCGTCCGTCGTCTTATGGTCGACGGAACCTTGCTCGAGGCCGATGAGATTGGCCGTGCCGTCGCTCGCGTCCGTCGCGCCGTCGAGGCGGCTCAAGCCGGCCGCAAGCCCGCCGCCCGCCTGCGCGGCGCCACCTCGGGCTGCATGTTTGTGGGAATTAGCTAACCGAAAGGCTTACACGTGAACGAAGAACCTCAAGTCCTCTACTGCGACGCCTGGCTCATGGCCATCGATAAGCCTGCCGGCATGATCGTCCACGGTGACGGCACCGGCGAGCGCACACTTACCGACTACGCCAGCGACCTGCTGCTGGCGATGGGCGACGGCTTTGCCGCGACCGACATGCAACCGCTCAACCGCTTGGACCGCGACACCACCGGCGTGGTGTTGTTCTCGCTCGACAAGCGGACGCAGCCCGCTTTTGACCAGATGGTCATCGACCACGCATTCGAAAAGCACTATCTGGCGCTCGCCGAGGGCAAGATCGACTGGAACGAAAAGCTCATCGACAAGCCCATCGCCCGCGACCGCCACGACAGCCGCAAGATGCGCGTCGGCGCCAGCGGCAAGCCGTCTCAGACGCGCGTCAAGGTACTCAAGCGTCTTAAGAGCCGCCGTGGCCTGCCCACGCGCTCGTATATTGATGTCGAGCTGCTCACCGGCCGCAAGCATCAGATTCGCGTGCACCTGGCGAGCGAGCGTCATCCCCTGGTTGGCGACGACCTGTACGGAACGCCGCGCCCCTGCGGCCTGATGCTCCACGCCCACAGCGTGTCCTTCACGCATCCCGTAACCGGCGAGCACATCCACATCGAAGCCCCCTGCCCCTGGGAGCCCTAAACCACCACAATGGGGACAGGCACCTTTGTGGTGGTTTTGGCCTTGTCCCATCGCTAGACCGTGATGACGTTGTCCATCGACTGGTACTTGGCGGGCACCTCGCCCGCGGTGATGATCGTTGCGTCGCGGAAGTCCGCGAACTTGACGGGCGCCACCATGCCAAATTTGCTGGCGTCCGAGATTACGAAGCGTTTGGCGGTATGGCGCATCGAGACACGCTTGACCTGCGCTTCCTCAATATCCGGTGTGGTGAGACCTTGCTCGGCGGCGATGCCATTGGAACCCCAAAAGCCGCAGTTGAAGTTATAGCGGTCCAGAGTTGCCAAGGCATCGGGACCGACGAGCGCCTCGGTCTCGGGCTTGAGCTCGCCGCCCAGCACCACGGTGCGCATGCCGCGCAAAGCGAGGTGCTGAGCGTGAAGCACGGAATCAGTCACATAGGTGACGCCCTCAAGGCGCGGAAGATGCTCGATGAGCTTGAGGGTCGTGGAGCCCGAATCGATATACACAAAGCTATCGGGCTCCACAAGCGCCGCCGCACGGGCGCAGATACGCTCCTTGTCGTCGTTATGGAGATCGCTGCGCTCGCCGATCGTCAGGTCGCGCGTCACGTGCGCGCGCTCCAGACTCGTCGCGCCTCCGTGCACCTTGGCGATACGGTGCGCGCGGTCGAGCGTTTGCAAGTCACGGCGAATGGTGGACGGTGTCACGCCCAGGGCTTCGGCAAGCTCCGGCACGGTAACCGAGCCGGCCTGCTGCACCATCGACACGATCGCGTTGAGCCTATCTTCCGCAAGCATCGCTTACTCCTCCTCGGGGTACACGACTCCCCAATCGGCTCGGAGCTTGGTCATCAGCTCCATAACATCGGAAGCATAGCCCAGAAGCTCGCGCTTCGAATCATCGCCGGCAACGGCCTTCTCCAGGTCGGCCATCTCGTAGCACAGAGCGTATGCCTCGGTGCCAGCGTGAACCTCCTCACGGTGACCGTCCGCAGTCCACACGATGGTCGCATGGTCGGCGCGCGGATACTCGTTGACCTCGATATAGCACTTATCGAAACTGATGACCGAGCGCTTGGGCTGTTTGGAGTGGAGCGTAAGGCTCACGACGCCCAGCTGCTGCTCGGCGTTACGGCAGACAATGCCGCCCGCAACGTCGACACCGGTCTCACAGGTGTTGCCCAGCGAGACAACCTCAGCGGGCTGGCTCGCCATAAAGAGGCGCATGACGGAGAGCGCATACACGCCAATGTCGAGCATGGCGCCGCCGGCAAGGCTACGGTTGTAGAAGCGGTTGGTCAGGTCGCCGTACTCCTTATAGCTGCCAAAGTTGAGCTGGGCGAGGTTCATGCGGCCAAAGTCGCCCGCATCCATGCGACGGCGCAGCTCCTGATACAGCGGCATGTGGAGCACCGTGGTGGCATCCATAAGGACCACGTTGTGCTCGTCGGCGATGGCGCGGGCCTCGTCGAGCTCGGCAGAGTTGAGGGTAATGGCCTTTTCGCAGAGCACGTGCTTGCCAGCTGCCAGAGCGGCTCGCAGGTAGGTGATATGCGTGTTGTGCGGCGTGGTGATATAGACGGCGTCGATATCCGGATCGGCGTAGAGGTCCTCGACCGTCTCATAGACCTTCTCGATGCCATACTGCTCGGCAAAAGCCTGGGCTTTGGAAAGCGTACGGTTGGCGACACCCGCGAGCTTGCGGCCGGCCAGCGCGAGGGACTGGGCCATTTGGTTGGCGATAACACCGCACCCGATCACTGCCCAGCGAAGCTCGGGAGCCGTAAAAATGTCGTTTGGGAACGGCTGATTCTGGACCGAGGCAAACGCCGCCTTTGCGGCTGCCTCGGCGTCGAGCGGAGCCTGTTTGGAATCTGCCATGATGTGCCTCCTGAGTCATCGGAAGTCCTTCATTTCTAACAACCCTATAGTCGCACAATTGCGCGCGTATCTGCTCGTGTTTGCGTATTTATTTGCTTATCGGTCATTATTTAGCCATAGTTGGCAGATGTTTGCGCGGCTATGCGCATTGTCGCGCAAGGCTATGCGCGTAAATGCGCATGCGACGATCCTTGTGAAACATAAAGGGACGGAACACCAAAGCCCTAAAAGACAGACCCAGCTGTATTACTTCACCCCTCTGGGGGCATCAGACATCAAAGGATCGTCCCAAACTGCCGGCACATAGAGACTGTCCCCCCAACGACTGGTCATTTAAGTCTGTCCCCAATGAATGGTCGTCCCCAGCTGCCGACAGAAAATGAACGCCCCCAGGTGCCGGCATTTCAACGGCCACTCATTTAAGTCTGTCCCCAATGAGTAGGGATAGAAAAAGGCCCGGGTGCCGTGGCATCCGGGCCTTTGCTGGCAACTTGTTGTTGCGGGCAGCTTAGAACTTGTGGCCGCACTTCTTGCAGACGCGCAGCTTGTTCTTGCCGTCCTTCTCGTGACCGACGCGGGTAACCTTACCGCACTCGGGGCAAACGAGATTGACGTTGGAGGCATCGATAGGAGCCTCCTGCGAAACGATGCCGCCCTGCTGGTTGGCAGCGTTGGGCTTGACGGCCTTCTTGACGACCGAAACGCCCTCGACAACGACCTTGTTCTCGGCAGGGAGAGCACGCAGGACAACGCCCTGCTTGCCGCGATCCTTACCAGAGAGAACCTGGACCTTATCGCCCTTCTTGATATACATATATCTCCCCTAACTACAGGGTCTCGGGAGCGAGCGAGACGATCTTCATGTACTTCTTGTCACGAAGCTCGCGAGCGACAGGCCCGAAGATACGGGTGCCGACGGGCGAACCATCGTTGTTGATGACAACGCAGGCGTTCTCATCAAAGCGAATGTAGGAGCCATCCTTGCGGCGGATCTCCTTAACGGTGCGAACGACGACGCAACGGACAACGTCCTTCTTCTTGACGTTGGCGCCAGGGGTAGCCTCCTGGACAGCACCGATGAACACATCGCCGATGCCTGCATAACGACGCTTGGAACCGCCAAGCACCTTGATGCAGCGAATCTTGCGAGCGCCGGAGTTGTCGGCGACGTTCAGCATGGTTTGCATCTGAATCATGGTAGATGTTCCTCCGAACTAAGAACCGAAGAGAGGTGCGCTGCCTTTATACGGCCTGTGGTATGCAAGCCAGGCATACGCACATCTTCGGAAACGTACAAGTCGTAAGAGCGACTGCTTATTTAGCGCGCTCGACGACCTCGATGAGGCGCCAACGCTTCATCTTGGACATAGGACGGGTCTCCATAACGCGGACGGTGTCGCCCACGCCAGCCGTGCACTCCTCGTCGTGAGCGTGCAGCTTCTTGGAGCTGGTCATCATCTTGCCGTACTTGGGGTGACGCTTGCGCTCGGTGATGGTGACAACAATGGTCTTGGCACCGGAGACGGAGGTAACGACACCCGTACGGACCTTACGCGAGTTACGCGAATCAGTCATGTTCTCTCCTTAGGTCCTACTCGGCGACAGCGGACTTCTCCGCTGCGATCTCGCGGGCGCGCTGCTCCGTGAGGACGCGAGCGATGTCCTTCTTCACGGTGTTGACGCGAGCGGTGTTGTCCAGCTGGCTGGTGGCCATCTGGAAACGAAGGTTAAAGAGCTCGGCGCGCATTTCCTTCAGCTTCTCAACGAGCTGAGCGTCCGAGAGCTCACGAATCTCTGCGGGCTTCATTAGTTCTCCTCCTTGGCGGCGGCGGCGTCCTCAGCAGCCCACTTGGCCTCGAGAGCGGCCTCCTCAGCCATCTCCTTCTCGATGCGCTGCTCAGCGTTCTTGGCAGCAACAATCTTGGTCTTGATGGGAAGCTTGTGCTGTGCAAGACGCAGAGCCTCGCGAGCGACCTCCTCGGGAACACCCTTGACCTCGAACATGATGCGGCCGGGCTTGACGACGGCCACCCACTCCTCGGGGTTACCCTTACCAGAACCCATGCGAGTCTCGGCAGGCTTCTTGGTGATGGGCTTATCGGGGAAGATCGTGATGTAGACACGACCGCCACGCTTCATGTAGCGGGTCATGGCAATACGAGCGGCCTCGATCTGACGGTTGGTGATCCAATGGGCCTCGAGAGCCTGGATACCAAACTCGCCGAAATGCAGCTCGGTATTACCCTTGGCCTGGCCCTTCATGGAGCCACGCTGCACCTTACGGTGAAGAATACGCTTAGGGGCAAGCACTACTGACCCCTCCTCTCGGAGTTACGACGACGAGGACGGGAAGAGCCCTCGAGTGCAGGGTTGGGAACAGGCTGGCCCGGGAGCTTCTCGCCCAGGTAGATCCAGACCTTCACGCCGCAAGCGCCCATGGTGGTGCTGGCGACAGCCGTGCCGTAGTCGATCTTGGCACGGAGGGTGTGCAGAGGCACGCGACCCTCGCGGTACCACTCACGACGGCCCATCTCGGCACCGCCGAGACGACCGGAGCACTGGATACGGATGCCCTTAGCGCCGGCCTTGCGGGCGGACTGGACAGCCTTGCGCATAGCGCGACGGAAGGCAACGCGGCCCTCGAGCTGCTCGGCGATAGACTGAGCAACGAGGTTGGCGTCGAGCTCGGGGCGCTTGATCTCGACAACGTCGACGGAGAGCTGGCCCTTGGAGACGCCAGCGACCTTCTCGAGCTCGGTGCGGAGGGTATCGATCTCGGCACCCTTCTTACCGATGACAACGCCGGGGCGAGCGGTGAGGATGATGACCTTCACCTTGTCGCCAGCGCGCTCGATCTCGACGCGGGAGACAGCTGCGCGGGAAAGACGCTTCTCGAGGTACTTGCGGATCTCGAGATCGTTACCGAGGGTCTTAGCGTAATCCTTCTCTGCGAACCAGCGGGAGCGCCAGTTCTCGGTGATGCCAAGACGGAAGCCGGTGGGGTAGACTTTCTGACCCATACAGCTTTACGCCTCCTTTCGAGGAGCAACGACGACGGTGATGTGGGAAGTACGCTTCAGAATGCGAGAAGCGGAACCCTTGGCGCGGGGACGGATGCGCTTAAGCGTCGGACCCTCGTCAACATAGGCAGCGGCGACAACCAGGTTGTCGGCACGCAGACCGTTGTTGTTCTCGGCGTTCGCAACGGCGGAACGGAGAACCTTCTCGACATCCACGGCGACGGCGCGGTCGCAGAAGTGGAGGATGTCGAAGGCCTGAGCGACAGGCTTACGGCGGATCAGATCGACCACCAGGCGGGCCTTGCTGGGGGAAACACGCACGTACTTAGCGACGGCGCGAACCTCGGTGGCCTCAGTTTCAATAGACTTAGTTGCCATTTACGGTTAACCCCCTATTTGGCCTTGTGGCCACGGAACGTACGAGTCGGCGCGAACTCGCCGAGCTTGTGACCAACCATGGACTCGGTAACATACACGGGCACATGCTTGCGGCCGTCGTGGACGGCGATGGTGTGACCAACCATCTCGGGGAAGATGGTGGACGCGCGGGACCAGGTCTTCACGACGTCCTTCTTGCCAGCCTCGTTCATCGCGGTGATACGCGAGAGAAGGCGAGTCTCCACGAACGGGCCCTTTTTGAGACTTCTGCTCATAAGTGCTTTCTCCTAAAACTCGGTATCCGAAATTACTTCTTACGGCGACGAATGATGTGCTGGTTCGAGACCTTCTTCTTCTTGCGCGTACGAAGGCCCTTCGTCGGCTTACCCCAGGGGGTAACGGAGGGACGACCAGAGGTGTGGTTCTTGCCCTCGCCACCGCCGTGCGGGTGGTCGACAGGGTTCATGACGGTACCGCGGACGGTCGGGCGCACGTTCATGTGACGCTTACGGCCGGCCTTGCCGATGACGATGTTGGAGTGATCGGCGTTGCCGACCTCACCGACGGTGGCGCGGCAGGTAACGAGGATGCGGCGCATCTCGGAGGAAGGCATACGGACGATAGCGTACTTGCCCTCCTTACCCATCAGCTGGCAGGAGTTACCGGCGGAACGGGCGATAGCAGCGCCCTTGCCCGGCTGGAACTCGACGGCGTGGATGAGCGTACCGACGGGGATGTCGGCGAGGGGCAGAGCGTTGCCCGGCTTGATGTCGGCGTCAGAACCGGACATGATGGTCTGACCGACCTCGAGGCCCTTGGGGGCCAGGATGTAGCGCTTCTCACCGTCAGCGTAGTGCAGCAGAGCGATGCGAGCGGAACGGTTCGGATCGTACTCGATCGTGGCAACCTTGGCGGGCACGCCGTCCTTGTTGCGCTTGAAGTCGATCACGCGGTAACGACGCTTCACGCCGCCGCCCTGGTGGCGGGTGGTGATGCGGCCGTTGTTGTTACGACCGGCCTTCTTGGGCAGGGGCTCGAGAAGAGACTTCTCGGGCTTGGTGCAGGTGATCTCGGAGAAGTCGGAGATCGTCTGCCAACGCCTACCAGCGGAGGTCGGCTTAAGGTGCTTTACAGCCATTACAATCCCTTTCAATAGGAATCCGTTAGCCATCGCAGACAGGGATTCGAGGTTCTGCCTCGGGTGCGATGACACCGGACGTATACACGGTTCCGGGCGTGTCCATTTTATACGCCCAAAACCTTGAGCTCCCGCCTCCCCTATTTGGGAGGCATGAGCTCACTCAACAGCAGCGAGTCTTAGGCCTGGTTGCCAAAGACCTCGATGGTGTCGCCCTCGGCCAGCGTGACGATGGCCTTCTTCCAAGAACGGGTCTTGCCGGCGACATAGCGCACGCGCTTGGTCTTGGGCTTGACCGTCAGGGTGTTCACGCGAACGACCTTGACGCCGAAGATCTCCTCGACAGCGTCCTTGATCTGATACTTGTTAGCATCCTTGGCGACCTCGAACGTGTACTTGTTCAGCTCCATGCCGGAGAAGGAACGCTCGGACACGATCGGACGGATGATGATCTCGTGGGCGGTCATTTATGCAAGCACCTCCCCGAAGTGAGCGGCGATGTCGGCGGGCATCAGCACGGCGTTGTTGTTGACGAGATCGTAGGTGTTGGCCTCGTCGGCAGTGATGATGAACGTCTTGGGAATGTTGCGGAACGACAGGTAGGCGTTGACGTCCTCATCGCGAACGATGATGGTCAGACGCTTGCCCTCAAGGCCGAGAGCCTTGAGCATGGCGACGGCAGCCTTGGTGGAAGGCTTCTCGAAGCCGTAGTCGTCGACGAGCACGAGCTCGCCATCGGCCAGCTTGGCGGACAGCGCGGAGCGCATAGCCAGCTTGACCTCCTTGTTGTTCATACGCTTAGCGTAAGAACGGGGCTTGGGGGCGAAGACGACGCCACCGTGACGCCACTGGGCAGCACGGATGGAACCCTGGCGGGCACGGCCGGTGCCCTTCTGACGCCAAGGCTTCTTGCCGCCACCGGAAACCTCAGAGCGACCCTTAGCAGACTGGGTGCCCTGACGCCAAGAGGCCATCTGGCACTTGACGATGTGGTGCATAACGTGGATGTTCGGCTCGATGCCGTACACCTCAGCGGCGAGCTCGGCCTCGGCGACCTTCTTGCCCTCGCTGTTCTTTACTTCAAACTTTGCCATTTAAGTGTTCTCCTTGGTATGACGCTGGGCTATATGGGCTGGGCCCTTAGGCCATACGGATGGCGACGAGACCATTCTTGGCACCCGGGACAGCGCCCTTGACCAAGATGAGGTTCTGCTCGGCATCGATGCGGACAACGGAAAGGTTCTTGACGGTAACGCGCTCGTTACCCATGTGACCGGCCATCTTGACGCCCTTGAGGACGCGCGCAGGATAGGCGCACTGACCGATAGAACCGGGGTGACGCTGGAAGTGAGAACCATGCGTCATAGGACCGCGGCGCTGACCCCAGCGCTTGATGCGACCCTGGAAGCCCTTACCCTTGGAGGTACCGATGACGTCGACCTTCTCGACATCAGCGAAATCAGCGACGGTGACGACCTCGCCGACCTTGTGCTCCTCGCCGTTCTCGACGCGGACCTCACGAAGGAAGCGGACAGGCTCGACGCCAGCCTTGGCGAAGTGACCAGCCATGGGCTTGTTCACGTTCTTGGCCTTGATGTCGCCGAAACCGATCTGGACGGCGTCATAGCCGTCGGTTGCCTGAGTTTTAACCTGCGAGACAGCGCAGGGGCCAGCCTGGATGACCGTGACGGGAACGACGTTGTCGTCCTCGTCCCAAACCTGGGTCATGCCAATCTTGCGGCCGAGAATCATGCTGATCAAGATATGATCCCAACTCTCGCGTGGTCTTGGGACAATGCGTACACCACCGAGCGTACGCCCCTAGAGGACCACTACTTACACGACGTGCTCCCCAGCCTTGTATTGCGTCCGGACTACCTGACAACCCTATTAAGCAGGCATTTTGTCCAGCCAGAATACTCCCCTGGTTTCACACAGCTGTTTAGTATACACGGCTGCGGGCGTATCCATCGAGATTCATATTTCACTCACATTGTTTACGCAGGTAAAGTGCGTGGAGTCGCCTGGGCTTGGCAGAGGGGCGGCGAAATATATTAAGTTTGCTGCTCTACAGTCCTGCGCAAGACGGAAAGCACATTAAGTGCTTTCCTTTGCGTGCGGAACTCGCGACAAACTTAATATATTTCGCCGCCCCTCTGCCAAGCTCGGGAGACGACACGTTGATGTCTGCTTAACTCTGCTCGCTCAGCTAATTACTTTGTTGGGGGTCCACTATTTGCTGGAGGGTGAACTTGCATTGCATTGGCTCGCCCTCTGCTTGTGGCTTTGCCTCATCGAAATCGAAGATCATGATGGCGCAGTTGGGGAGTTTTGTTGGGAGCTCGAAGCCCTCTGGGGCTGCAGCCTTGATGAATTGGCGGCTGGCGCTGCCGTGGCTTACTGCTAGGAGGGTTTCGATACCATCGGCGTCCATGATATTGGTGAGGGTGTCTACCATGCGCTCTTGCAGCACCTGGCTTCCTTCTCCTCCGAATGGGATTAAGTCCTCGCCTGGATCCCAGACGTCGGTGGGTAGCGCGTCGTGCGGGCCCTCTTCGAAGGTGCCGTAGCAGCGCTCGATAATGCCTTCGCAGGGCTCAACGTCAGCGTCTGCGCCGAGAAGCTCGGTTGCGACGAGCTGAGCTGTGTCCATGGCTCGGTCTAGAGGCGAAGAGACCACTTTATCGGGGACGACGTCGTGGCCCTTGAGCCATGCGGCTGCCATTCCCGCTTGTTTGCGGCCCAGATCGGTCAGCGGCGAGTCGCAGCGGCCCTGGACCAGCTTTTTGACGTTGAACTCCGTCTGACCGTGGCGGAGTAGATACAGTTTCTTCATGCTCTCCCCTTCTGCATAACCTGCTTTGCCGGCACAGCCTTACTCGTGGGTATGCCCTACGTAGTCTTCGTCGATCGTAATCTTGGCAATCGACTTGGGATATTCCGATTCGACCCGTTGTGCCAGCGCGTGCTTTACGTCTTCGGCACTCATTTGCAGATCCGAGGGGCGCACGCAGTCAAAGATCACGTTGGTGTGCGTAGGACCCGGCACACAGCGTAGGTCATGAATCGAGAGGCGGTTATCAATCTCCTGAGCCATGGCGTGAATGCGCAAGCGCATGCTCGCCACCTTGGGGTCATCGGTCACGATGGGATCGTAGTGAAGCGTGACGATCATGCCGTCTTCGACCCTAAACGACTGCTCGATGTTATCGAGCGTGTCGTGACTTTCCAGCGGGCTGACCTCGGCCGCCATCTCGGCGTGCGCACTTGCAAACTTCCTGCCCGGGCCGTAGTCGTGAACCATCAAATCGTGAACGCCCAAAACGCCGGGGTAGCTCATGATCTTGTCTCGAATGTGCTTGACCAACTTGGGGTCGGGCGCCTGACCCAAAAGCGGGCTCACCGTATCCTGGATGAGTTCAAAACCGCTCCAGCCAATATAGGCGCCAACGGCAAGGCCGACCCATGCGTCAAGATTGATATGCGTCACCTGGGAAACAGTCGCGCACGCCAGCACGGCGCCCGTAGCAAGAACATCGTTCTTGGAATCCTGCGCGGTCGCATGCAGCGTCTCGGACTCAATGCGATCGCCGAGCTTTTGGTTGAGGGCCGCCATCCAGAGCTTTACGACCATCGAAAGTGCCAGGACTGCCACCAGGGCAAGCGAGAACTCGACAGGTTCGGGGTGGATGACGCGCTCAACCGAGGACTTGATAAGCTCAAGGCCGATCATCAGTACGAGTGCCGCCACGACCAGACCCGAGAGATACTCGTAGCGACCGTGGCCGTAAGGATGCTCGGGGTCGGCCGGCTTGCTCGCCAGCTTAAAGCCCAGCACGCTCACGATGTTCGAGCTGGCATCGGACAGGTTGTTCATGGCATCCGCCACGATCGAAACCGATCCCGAAACCACACCAATTGCGCCCTTCGCAGCACATAGTGCCACATTAGCGAGAATACACACCACGCCCGTCAACGTGCCCACGCGCGCACGGTCGCCCTGCGCACGCTTAACAATCCACTCGACCATCTACATCCGCCCCCACGGTGCTATCTATATATCTATTGCTCAAACGGATTGTAGTGTAGCCACTTTGTCCCCCAGATACAAAAAGGCCGCAACCCGCACGGGCCACGGCCTTGGAATGTGACATGCGGGATCGTCCCTTTGTCAATCGATTTACGCGCTTACTTCGGCCACGTTCTTCGAGGTTTCGGGTGAATCGACTCCGTCTTCTGCCGCCTGCCCCTTCGCCGGCACCACGCCAAAGCAGTAGCTCAGCGCCGCAGACACCGCAAATGCCACGCCGCCGGCAGCACAGCACCACAGCAGATTCGAGATGCCGCCCGTGGCAAAGCCAATGACCATGAGGACATTCGTCATGCCGATGGTATAGGCCGTAACGTGGCCCACGGCCGCAACAAGGCCTCCGACGGCACCGCCAATGGCCATGCACGTCAGGCACCTGCCATATTTAAAGCCGCAACCGTACAGCGCCGGCTCGCTTACGCCGCCAAGCACGCCCGAGATTGAATAGCCCAGCATGAGGGCCTTCTCGTCCTTATCCGCAACGCGAAGCGACGCACCAAAGGGCATGCCCCAAACGGCAAACGTTGCCATCGTCGCGGCGATCAGAATGCACGAATCCGTTCCCACACTCATAAACTGCGCATAGGCGAGCGATAGGACAACGTTGCTGATGCCCGCAATCTTAAGGAACTCCCAACCCGCGGCAAGCCCCATGAGCGTGAGCAGCGACACGATGCCACCGGAATTGCCAAGCATAAACATAAGCTGGCCCAACAGCATGCCCAGATAGCTGCCCGCCGGCGCCGTAATGCACAGGGAAACCGGAACCATGACGAGCATGGTCGCAAACGGAACGAACGAAAACGCCACGGCCTTAGGGATAACGCGTTTAAAGTAACACTCCACTCGCCATAGCACGGGCACCGAGATGAGAACCGGAATAACAGTCGTCGTGTAATCGTTGACCGGCGCGGGAAGCAGACCATACACGGAAGTCATCGATGCCCCCGTCGTCGATGCGGCATCGACGAGCTTAAGCAGATCGGGCGCAATCAATACGCCGCCCAGCATCATGCCCAGCTGCTCCGAGCAACCGAGCTGGCAGGCGGCCGCCCAACCAAGATAGATGGGCAAAAAGTAGTAGCCGGCGTTATAGAGCCAACTGTAGAACAGGCGATAGATTTCGGAATCGGCAGACCACAGGCCCAGCATGCCTTCGCCCATAATGACGGCGACGGTGCGGAACAACGCCGCGCAGACAATAAAGGGCAGCGCCGACATCATGCTTTTGGACAGATAGTCCACCACGGCCATGGCGTTTGATGAAACCGTCGTTGTAAACGAGGTGTTAGAAACTTGTGACATGGAACGCCTTTCCCAATGTGACATGCGGACTGCCCCTTTGTCACATCGTGCGGTATCGACCGATTGCGCGGTACTTTTCGTAGCGGAGGTTTGTGAGGGTCGCGTCGTCGAGCTGCCCAAGCGTATCGAAGGCATCAAATGCCGAGGACATGACGGCACCGGCGATCTCCTCATGCGACAGGCCCCTATCGTCAACAATGCCGTCGATGATGCCGAGCGCCAACAGATCGGGGGCCGTGAGCTTAAGCGCTTCGGCGGCCTCATTCGCGCGGTCGGTATCCTTCCACAGGATCGACGCACAGGCCTCGGGGCTCACGACCGAATAGGCCGAGCTCGAGAGCATCAGGATGCGGTCGGCCACGGACAGCGCCAGAGCGCCACCAGAGCCGCCCTCGCCTGTCACCACCGAGACAATCGGCGTCTTAAGGCCGCTCATCTCCATGAGATTCTGGGCAATCGCCTCGCCCTGGCCGCGTTCCTCGGCACCGATGCCGCAAAATGCGCCCGAAGTATCGACCAGGCACAGAACCGGTCGACCAAACTTTTCGGCCTGGCGCATAAGGCGACGCGCTTTGCGGTAGCCCTCGGGATGTGCCATACCAAAGTTGCGACGCATGCGCTCTTTGGTCGTGGTGCCGCGCTCGATGGCGATGACCGTTACGGGGCGTCCGTCTTTCCAGCCAATGCCAGCCACCACAGCAGCGTCGTCGCCAAAGTAGCGGTCCCCGTGCAGCTCCACAAATCCATCCAGGCCCAGCGAGATCATCTCGCCTGCCGTGGCGCGATCTGCCGAGCGGGTCTGCTTGACAATCTCGAGCGCGGTTTTTGGTACGGCCGAGCGCTTGAACAAGTGTCCCAACTTTTTGCCGCGGCGACCCGTATGCATAATCTCATGCGGTGCCCCCAGGCCGGGCGCGTGCCCTTCGTGCAGCGCCAGCAGCTCGCCTACCGTGAGCGCAATCTCGCCACGCGGAACAACGGCATCGCAAAAGCCGTGCTCCAGCAAAAACTCGGAGCGCTGGAATCCCTTGGGCAGGCGCTTGTGCATGTTCTGCTCGATCACGCGCGGGCCGGCAAATGCCGTCAGGGCATCGGGCTCGGCCAGGATAATGTCGCCCTCCATGGCAAAGCTCGCGGTTACGCCGCCGGTCGTGGGGTCGGTGAGCACCGTGATATACAGACCGCCCGCCTCGCTGTGGCGCCTAACCGCCGCAGAAATCTTGGCCATCTGCATAAGCGATGTCACGCCCTCTTGCATGCGCGCACCGCCCGAAACGGTAAAGCCGACAACTGGCAATCCCAGCTCGGTCGCATGCTCAAATGTGCGACAGATCTTCTCGCCCACCACGGAGCCCATCGAGCCCATCATAAAGTTGGCATCCATAAAGAAGAGCGCGGTATCGCAACCGCAGATTTTGCCCTTGCCGCACACAACGGCATCGCGCTCGCCCGAACGTTCGCTCACGCTCTTGAGCTTGTCGGCATAGCCGGGAAACAAGAGGAAATCCTCCGACGCCAGATTGGCATCCCATTCCTCAAACGTGCCCTCGTCGACCGTCATGCGCATGCGCGCGCGACCGCTCACGCGAAAGTGTTTGCCGCAACGAGGGCAGACCTCGAGGTTGTCGTGCAGGCGCGCCTCATCGATCACACGGCGGCACTCCGGGCACTTGATAAACACGTGGCGCGCGGGAAACTCGGCGCACGACTCGGTCATCGGCCCCTCGAGGACGTTGACCGTCTTCGCTTTTCTATTCATCAGCATAGAGATGCCCCATCAGATCGGTGTGATACATGCCCGACAAGAACTCGTCGTTTGCCAGCACGTCGAGCTGAAGCTCGCTGTTTTCGCTCACGCCTTCAATCACGAGCTCGCCCAGGGCCGAGCGCATCTTACGAATAGCGCCGTCACGCGTGGGCGCACACACGATGAGCTTGCCGAGCATGGAGTCGTAGTACGGCGGAACTTTCGCACCGGTAAACATGGCGGAATCCCAGCGTACGCGCGGACCACCCGGCACACGCAACGCGGTGACCGTTCCACATGACGGCAGAAAGTCCGGCGTTTCGGCATTGATGCGGCACTCCATGGCGTGGTTGCGGACCGGCATGTCCTCCCGCTCAAAGGGCAGAGGCTGGCCGGCTGCCACGCGCAGCTGCCACTTGACCAAGTCGGTATCGGTCACAAACTCTGTAACCGGATGCTCCACCTGCAAGCGCGTGTTCATTTCCATAAAGTAGAAATTGCCGTCGTCCGAATACAAGAACTCGATGGTACCGGCCCCTTCGTAGCCGACGGCACGAGCCAAGTCACGCGCCGCCTTGTGCATGCGAGCACGAATGTCGTCGTGTCCATCGAGGCACGGCGCGGGGCTCTCCTCGATCAGCTTTTGATTGCGACGCTGAACCGAGCACTCGCGCTCGCCGAGCGAAAACACATGGCCCTGCTTATCGGCCATAATCTGCACCTCAACGTGGTGCGCTGGCGCGACGAACTTCTCCATGTAGCACTCGCCGTCGCCAAAGACGGCCTCGCCCTCGGCACGCGCCTCGATGAACGCCTTTGCCGCATCTTCCACGCGCTCGACCTTGCGAATACCGCGGCCGCCTCCACCCGCACGCGCCTTGATGAGCACGGGGCAGCCAATGCGCTCAGCCTCGGCCGTTGCCTCCTCGGGACTTTTGAGCAAATCGCAGCCCGGCACGATGGGCACGCCCGCCGCGGCGGCCGTTCGACGCGCGGCGTCCTTGTCGCCCATGCTGTCGATCACCTCGGCCGAAGGACCGACAAACGCCAGGCCATACTTGTCGCAGTCGCGCACGAAGCTCGCCTTCTCGGAAAAGAAGCCATAGCCGGGGTGAATTGCCTTAGCTCCCGACTTTACGGCACAGGTGAGCACGGCATCGTCGTTGAGATAGCTCTCGGCAAGACGCGGGCCGCCGATGCAATATGCCTCGTCGGCAAGCTGCACGTGCAGCGCGTCCGCATCGGCCGTGGAATAAACGGCGACGGTCTTGATGCCCATATCGCGGCACGCGCGGATAACACGGACCGCGACTTCGCCGCGGTTGGCGATGAGCACTTTGTCGAACATGAAGCCTTCCTTAACTTTCGTGCATGAGTGCAAAGGACATATCGGCGCGGCAGCAAACCTCACCGTTGACGCTCGCGGTGCCCGTCGCAAAGCGGAACGGCCCGCGCGCACGCGTGATGGAGCACACCAGATCCACCGTGTCGCCCGGTCGCACCGGACGCTTAAAGCGCACCTTGTCCAGACTCGTGTAGAACGGCGTCGCGCCGCGCGCCTCCTCATCGCCCATCAGCAGCACGCAACAGTTCTGGGCGAGCATCTCGCACTGAATCACGCCGGGGACCACCGGGTTTCCCGGAAAATGCCCCTGCAAAAAGTACTCGTCGCCCGTAATCGTGATCTTGCCGTGGGCCTCGTCGCCCACCAGCTCGGCTTCGTCAAGCAAAAGCATCGGCTCGCGATGCGGCAACAGCTTCTTGAGCTCTTCTTTGTTCATGGATATCACCTATCCGATTCTCATGAGGCAGCTACCAAACTCCACGAGGTCGCCGTCGGCCACGCAGATCTCGAGCACCTCGCCATCCGCCTCGGCCGTCACCTCGTTGAGAACCTTCATGGCCTCGATGATGCAGAGGGTCTCGCCGGCCTTGACCTTGGAGCCCACGTGCACAAACGGCTCGTCGCCCGGCGCCGGGGCAGCATAGAAAACGCCGACCATGGGAGCGATCACCTCGGTGCCCTTGGGCTCCGGTGCGGCGGCAGGTGTCTGCGCGGCGGGTTCCGGTGCGGTGGCAGGCATGGCGACAGGAGCCACCGCCGGAGCAGTCACGGCACCCGGCATAGGCATGGGCACGGCAACCGGCTGCGCGGCGCTCGCGCGCTCGAGTTCGACCGCGGTGCCATCGGGCTCCTCAACGCGTACGCGCGTGAGGCCGCGGTCCTCCATAACATCGGCTATCTCGGCAAGTCTTTTGGAATCCATGCTCTAGCTCCTCGTATATCTACGCAGCGCGATGGCGGCGTTGTGCCCGCCAAAGCCCAGGTTGGTCGAAAGCGCCCAGGTAAGATCGGCGCGAACCGCGCGATTGGGCGTGTAATCAAGATCGCAGGCGGGATCGGGTGTGTGGTAGTTAATGGTCGGTGGCACCACGCCCTGCTCGAGCGCCATGGCGCAGGCCATGACCTCGATGGCACCCGTGGCGCCGATCATGTGGCCGGTCATCGATTTGGTCGACGAGACGTGCGCGGCGCGTGCCGCGTCCTCGCCGAGCGCACGCTTAATGCCCGCCGTCTCAGACGAATCGTTGAGCTTGGTCGAGGTGCCGTGGGCATTGATGTAGAGGCCCTCGGAAGGCTTAACGTCGCCCTCGGCCACCGCCAGCGATATCGCACGGGCAATGCCGGCAGCCTCGGGATCGGGGCTCGTGATGTGATAGGCATCATCGGTGTTGCCGTAGCCCACGACCTCGGCATAAATGTGCGCACCACGCGCCTGCGCATGTTCCATGCTCTCGAGTACCAGCACGCAGGCGCCCTCGCCCATCACAAAGCCGTCGCGATTCGCATCGAACGGACGACAAGCCGTCGACGGGTCGGGGTTGGTGGTAAGCGCACGACAGGATGTAAAGCCCGCAACGGCATCGGGGATGATGGCGGCCTCGGCACCACCGGCGAGAATCGCATCGGCATAGCCATGCTTGATGGCGCGGAACGCCTCGCCCACGGCATGGGCCGAGGTCGCGCAGGCGGTCACCACGGGCAGGGTCGGGCCCTTTGCCTTGTGGCGGATCGCGATATTGCCCGAAGCCATATTGGGGATCATCATCGCAATCATATAGGGCGATGCACGGCGGGGCCCACGGTCGGCAATCGTGTGGACGTTGTCGACGAGTGTCTGCATGCCGCCCACGCCTGAACCCACGTAGACGCCCAGGCGTTCGCGATCGATGGCGCCCTCGACATCAAAGCCCGCATCGTGCATGGCCTCGTCCGACGCCGCCAGTGCAAACTGAACGCAAGGGTCCAGGTGCTTGGCATCGTGCTTACCAAAGTAATCGTTGCCGTCAAAGCCCTTGACCTCGGCCGCCACCTTAACGGCGAACGCATCGGTATCGAAGTGCGTGATCGGGCCGATGCCACAGGTCCCGGCGCACATGGCCGCCCAGGTGGCAAGCGCGGTGTTGCCGAGCGGCGAAACGGCACCGATGCCGGTGATTGCAACTCTCTGTTCCATCTTGGTCTCCTCATTCAAGCCGTTCTTCGGCCCTGGTTTCTACATCGCCATTCCGCCGTCGACGCGCACGACCTCACCCGTAATGTAGGCAGCCGCATCGCTCGCCAGAAAGCGCACCACGCCGGCTACTTCCTCGGGGCGCGCCATGCGCTTAAGGGGAATCTGCTCCTCGGTTGCCGCGCGGACCTTCTCCGAGAGCTTTGCCGTCATATCTGTCTCGACAAACCCGGGGGCGACCGCGTTC